>JBKOZG010000368.1:0-12238 GCA_046725775.1 Actinomycetota bacterium
GGGGAAGGGGGTCCAGTCCGGGGGACGCTTCTCGAGAAAGGCGTCGCGGCCTTCAACGGCCTCGTCGGTCATGTACGCCAGCCGGGTTGACTCGCCGGCGAACACCTGTTGTCCGATCAGCCCATCATCGATCGCGTTGAACGCAAACTTGAGCATCCGCTGAGCCGTCGGGCTCTTGCGGCAAATGATCTTGGCCCACTCCAGCCCAACTGTCTCCAACGAGGCATGCGGCACGACGCGGTTCACCATGCCCATCCGGTACGCATCTTCGGCCGAGTAGGTCTCACCCAGGAAAAAGATCTCCCGCGCCACCTTCTGCCCGACTTGGCGAGCCAGGTACGCCGAGCCGAAACCCCCATCGAAGGAGCCGACATCGGCATCGGTCTGCTTGAAACGGGCATGCTCGGCACTGGCCAGACTCAGGTCGCAGACCACGTGCAGGCTATGCCCTCCACCGGCTGCCCAGCCGCTGACAAGCGCGATCACGATCTTGGGCATAAAACGAATGAGCCGCTGCACTTCAAGGATGTGCAGTCGGCCGAGAATGGCGGCATCGCCACTTTGAGCGCTGGTGGCTGAGTCGTACTGATATCCGACGCGGCCCCGGATCCGTTGGTCACCGCCGCTGCAAAACGCCCATCCCCCATCCTTGGGCGACGGCCCATTTCCGGTGAGCAGCACCGCGCCAACGTCTGGGGAGGTCCGGGCGTGGTCTAGTGCGGCATAGAGTTCGTCGACGGTGTGCGGCCGGAAGGCGTTGCGCACGTCAGGCCGGTCAAAGGCGATTCGCACCACGGGCGCTTCTCCTGCCCGGTGGTAGGTGATGTCGGTGAAGTCGAACCCCTCCACTGCGTGCCAAAGTTCAGGCGCAAACGGGCTGGTCACGCCCCCAAGTTAGCGGGCTCGCGTTCGTCCTCGTCATGGCGATGCCGGATCTGCCAGACGAGGTAACCTGCCAATCCGGCAAGCAGCACCACAAGACTGACAATGGCGGCCGGCGGTGACAGCTCATACACCCGCCGCCAGGCAGCAAATGTTGCGAATCCCACCGTGGCGTACAGGAATGCCCACAGGATCGCGCCAACGGTGAGCGCTGGCAAATAGCGCCGCAGCGGCATCCGCATGGCCCCAGCCGCGAGGTTGACCAAGGTCTGAATGCCGACGGTCAAGAACGACAGCGTCACAACCGGCGCCCCCCACTTGGCGACCGCCTGCTGCATCCGAGCAAAGCGAGGTTTGGCCATCAGCCGGGCGAGCCGGCTTCTGCGTACGCCCTCCTGCGCGGCCCGCCCAATCGCGTACGTCGCGCCCGCTCGGAGCATGACCACGAGGAACAAGGCAGCAACGGCAACGGGGTAAGGCCAACTCCTCCAAAAATTCACTGGAGCCGAGTGTAGGCGCGACCCTCGATCGCGAGCGACGACAACAGCTTCCGGCCCGACGTGCGCGAGAAGCGCCCAAAACGTTGGAGGGTGTTAGTCATCCCGCTACGCCACGCGGGCCCCCGTTTGACCAACACCCTCCAGGCTCCAAGCCGCACCCTTCCATCGGGATGGATCGGCTGGAATCCCCCTCGACCGGCCTAGCCCTCAAAGACCGCCTCACATATCTTGAACACTGCGGCAACTGTGCGACCACGAACAGCAGACAAACAATTGGTGTCGCGTGGAACCCCCAAGAAGCCAGATCTTGCCAATCTGGCAAGAGGCTTTCGCAATGTGGCAAGGAAAAGATGAATCTGTTTGGTGAGGAGCTGCGACGCCTGCGGAGGCGCTCTGGCCTCTCACAGGAAACCCTTGCCGCCCGCGCCGGCCTGAGCCCTGAGGCGGTCTCACTCCTCGAGCGCGGTCGCCGCTCACCGCGACTGACCACCATGCGACTGTTGGCCGAAGGGCTGAGCCTGCCCGAATCCGACCGCTCCGCCCTGTTCGCCTCAGCCAACTTCCCTGAACCATCCATCCCATCGCTTCCAGTCTTCGCTGATCACCCGATCGGCCGGGATGCAGAGCTCCAGGCGGTGGCCGAGCTCACTGAACGCGACGACACCCGGCTACTGACCCTGCTCGGACCGGCGGGAGTGGGAAAGACCAGGATCGCCGTCGGCTACGCATCCACTCAGCCTCCACAGTTCCCCGACGGTGTGCACTGGTTCCCGGTAGGAACACTCAACGATCCGACGACGGTGCTGGGTGCGCTAGCTGCAGCGCTCGGCGTACGCGGTTCGCCGACGACCACTGTGCAAGAGATCATCGACCACGTGCGGTCCCTCTCGAGCCTGCTCGTAATCGACAATGCGGAACATCACCTGACGACATGCGCGGAGCTCTGTCGCACCATCCTGGCCGGCGCACCAAAGCTCACCATCTTGATCACCAGCCGCCACCTCACCGGAGTCCCTGGCGAGCTGGCCTTCCCTGTGGTTCCGCTGCAACTGCCTCCCCAGGGCACGCCGGCCGATCAGCTCAATGGCATTCCGTCGTGCCAGCTGTTCCTCGCCCGGTCATTGATCAGCAACCGGCTCGACCAGCCAGCGGCCGATGCTGTGATACGGATCTGCCACCGGCTTGACGGGCTGCCATTGGCCCTGGAACTTGCCGCTGCCCGGACCAGTGTGCTGACCGTCCATGAGTTGGCCGACACCCTGGAGAGCGAGCTCAACATCCTGCAGACGCCAGGTCCGGGTGGCGAGCAGCAGCTGGTGGACGCCATGGTCGGCTGGACCTATCAGCGGTTGACTGCCACCGAACAGTTGATCTTCGAGCGGCTCTCGGTGTTTGGTGGCAGCTTCACCAGGTCCGCCGTCACCGAGGTGTGCGGCGGCGGCCTGGATGAGATCGAGGTCGTGGATGTGCTGTCCTCACTGGTATCCAAGTCACTCGTCGTGCGCCAGGACGAGGGCAGCCAGCAGGCCCGGTTCCGGCTGCTGCAACTGATCAGGCAGTACGCGCGAAGCAAGTTCGCGCTGCGCCCGGACCGGGTCCTCACCCACCAGCGTCACGCCGAGTACTACCGTGATCTTGTCGAGCGAGCGGCACCCCAATTGATAGGTCATGATCAGCACGAATGGCTGTCGATCATCGACCGCGAGGTCGGCAGCATCCGCCCGGCCATCGCATGGTCGATCCAACATCAGCCCGAGATCGCTTTGCGCACTGTTGCGGCGATGGGTCGCTGGTGTTACCTCCGGGGTCGCTATTCCGACGGGCGGCGCTGGGCCGCCGGCGCCCTGCGGGCCTGGCCGGACGCTCCGAGCGAACTGCGGGCGCCGGTACTGGTGTTGGCGGGCAGCCTTGCGTTCCTGCAGTGCGACTTTGCCGAAGCCAGGCCGCTGGTCGAGGAGGCGCAGGCGCTCTTTGCTGAAACCGGTGATCGAGCAGGACTGGTCTGGTCGATTGGCAGGCTGGGGGCGATTGCCCGCGAGCAGGGCCGGTACCAGGAGTCCGCCGAGCTGCATCGTGGGGCCCTGCGCCTGGCTCAGGAGGTCGGAGATGATCATGATGCTGCGGTCCAGCTGAACTACTTGTGTTTTCTGGCCTGGTTGAGTGAGGACCTGGACGCGGCCGAGGCGATAGGGCCAGATGTGCTCCGCCGGATGCGCGAGCTGGGCGACCAGCAGGGTGTGATCTGGGCCTTGATCAACTTGGGCACCACGGCGCGCTATCGAGGAGATCTGACTGGAGCCCGACTACTGCTCAGCCAGTGCCTGGACCTGTGCGAGGAACTGTCGTATCGCGAGGGGATCGCCTGGTCGCTCAATCAACTTGGCGTAGTTGCCCGGCTGCGCGGCGAAACTGAGCGCGCCTTCGGAATGCAACTCGCGAGCTTGACCGAGCATCACAAACTCGGCGACCGGTGGCGGGAGGCGAGCGTACGCGACGAGCTTGCGGCGCTCGCCATTCAGCGCGGGGATCCCGCCGAAGCCGCCCGGCAGCTCGCCTTGGCCGACCAGCTGAGGGCAGAGATCCAGGCAGGAGTACCCGCGGCCGAGAGATCTGCCCGCGAGCAGACCGTGCAGGCGGCGCAGCAAGCGCTCGGCGCCGCGTACGGTCTCGCCGCCCTTACCGCAGGACTCAACAGCTCGAGGGCCTGAGCCTCGGCCAAACCAGCTGGAGCGCTGCGGCTCGCGCCGGGCGCTGGTAGACATGGACAAGTGGGCAGCCAAGTCATCGTGGCAGGGGCCGGCATCGTCGGGCTGGCGACCGCCCTTGAGCTAACGCGCCGCGGGCATTCAGTAACCGTGCTCGAGAAGGAGTCGAGCCACGGTCAACATCAGACCGGCAACAACTCCGGCGTCATTCACTCTGGGCTTTATTACCGGCCTGGCAGCCTCAAGGCCACGCTGGGCACGGCCGGGGCAGCCTCAATGCGGCGCTTCGCCGAAGAGAACGGAATCTTCGTCGACATTTGCGGCAAACTCGTGGTGGCCACCGAACCCTCCCAAGTACCAACCCTCCAGGAGCTTTATCGGCGAGGACAGGCTAACGGCGTCCCGTGCCGGATGATCAGTGCCGAGGATGCCAGGGAGTACGAGCCGTACATCTCCGCTGTGTCAGCGATACGGGTCGAGTCAACGGGCATCGTTGACTTTTGGGGGGTCTGCAGCGCACTCCGACGTCACGTCGAGCAGGCGGGCGGCGAGGTCCGCCCCGGCCAGCGGATCGTCGGGATCGTGTCCCATTCCGATGCGGTGACGGTCACCACCAAGACTGAGGAGTTTCGAGCCGATCAGTTCGTCAATTGCGCTGGCCTGCACAGCGATCGGTTGGCTCGACTGGCTGGACTGACGCCAGACGTGCGGATCATCCCTTTCCGCGGCGAGTACTACGAGCTGGCGCCGGAGGCGTCATACCTGGTCAAGGGGCTGATTTATCCGGTGCCAGACCCGGCGTTCCCGTTCCTCGGCGTACATCTGACCCGAACGATCAACGGATCGATCCACGCTGGCCCAAACGCAGTCTTTGCGCTTGCCCGGGAGGGCTACACCAAGCTCAAGATCAACCCCCGCGATGTGCTGGACAGCCTGCGTTGGCCAGGCCTGTGGCGGTTGGGCAGGCGGTACTGGCGTACCGGACTCGAGGAGGCGGCTCGATCGCTGTCAAAGAAGCGATTCCTGGCGAGCCTGCGAGAACTCGTCCCAGAGCTTCCCGAGGATTGCCTGCTGCCGACGCATGCCGGTGTCCGCGCCCAGGCGCTACACCGCGACGGAAGACTGGTCGATGACTTCTACTACCAGCGGGCGCCCCGCCAGGTGCACGTGCTGAATACGCCGTCGCCGGCAGCTACCGCCTCTTTGGAGATCGCCAAGCGCGTTGCCAACGAATTAGAAGTCGTCGAGTTGAAGACTGGCTGACTTTCTTTGAGCTGCTCGCGCATCGTGCCTTCAGCCGCAGCTAGGCTGCTCGCCGCGATCTGACTCGTCGCACAAGCCATGCGGTCAGCCCAGCTGCGGCCGCGGCAACGGCGGTGCCGGCGATGATCTTGCGGCGTGGCGTGCTTGTCGTCGGTGACTCAATCGCCTCAGGCTCTTGCCCATCAAGAAGCCTCACCGTGCCCGCATCGCCGTCTACCTTGATCATCTGTCCGCTCCGGATCCGGCGCGTTGCCACTGCAGTACCCAGCACGGCGGGAATGCCGTACTCACGCGCCACGATCGAGCTGTGGCTGAGCGGCCCTCCGATATCGGTGACTACGCCCGAGGCCATGGCGAACAGCGAGGTCCACGCCGGTGTGGTGATGCTGGCCACCAGTACGTCGCCGGGTTGCATCTGCCCGAAGTCTTGCGGCCCGCCAAGTACCCGCGCCGGGGCGGTGACGGTCCCCATGCTGCCCCCGATGCCCTTGATCAAATCGCCGGTCTGCTCTTCCGATGCCGCCGGCATCCACCTGCGGAACATGTCCCCCCAGCCACCCTTGGGTAGCAACTGTGGCGGCGTCGCCCTGAGCTGGCCGCGCCACAGCTCCTTACGCTGCTCCACGTGATCAGCAAGGCTGTCCAGACCCTCGTCAATCTCGGTGCGGTGCAACCAGAACACGTCATTCGCTTCGTTGATCACGCCCGCCTGCTGGAGCCGCCCGCCGATCTCGAGGAGCATGCGCCGCGCCTGGGGCCACGCCAGCCCAACGTCGGCAAGTGCATCCTCGCGAACGGGAGCCACGCTCTGCGCCCAGTGCGCGAGTCGGCGGAAGACTCTGGCGCGTGCCGTATCGAGCCGCGCCAGGACGGCGGCGGTCGCCTCCTCCCGGCGGGCCGCGAGACCCCGCTGCCGCTCGTACGGATCAACACCCTTACCGCTGACGAAGAAACGCAACGTCTCCAGCAGCGGAGCCGCATCATCAGCAGGCACCGGATTCATGAAGTCCAGGTTGTAGACGGTGTGCCCGTACGCGCTCAAGTGAGCCTGGAAACGCGTGTGCCACTCATGCCACGCCGGATCGTCCGATGTGGCCGCCCGCTCGATAAATTCCTCCGACGGCAGTCCGAGTAGCGACTCTGCCAGCTCTTGATGGCTACGTGTCCAGGTCGCGAGGTCGTAGAGGGACTTCTCGGCCCTGATCGGTTCGCTGTCAAAGCCGAGCACGAACACCAGTGCCGGCGGAGCGTCCTTGCTGCGGGCCGCCGCATTGTAGAACCAGGTGAATAGTATTTCGCTGGTGGCGGCGACCGGAATGATGGTCTGTACCGCGGTGTAGTACTCGGCGGCCGCATCCACCAGCTCTTGCACGCCCCGTAGCAACTCGTCGGTGCTCAGTTCGCTGATGTTTCGCGCGGTCCAGTCGCTGACGATCCGTCGATAGCGCGGATGGGAGTAGCTGCGCCAGCGATCCTGGGTTCCCCCGCTCAACAGCATCCGGAAGGCGGGCGCACTCTTCCACATGAGCCGCCCCATGCCGGAGAGGCTGTAGCGGTAATAGGCGTATCCGTTGACCGTCGGCAGGCCAACGTCGCTTTCCCTTATGACGTCCTCTTGCAGGAACTCTCGGAACAGGCTCTGCAGCGAGCGCGTGACCGCGCCTCCGATCATGTCGGCAAACAGCGGGGAAAGCGGGTCTGGCAGCTGCTCGACAATGCTGGCCCGGATGTACATGGCTTTTGGCTCGAGCACGGACCAGTCCGTCGGCATAGACGCCTCGGCTTCGGGCAGGGCAGTGATCGGCCTAGCCTGCAGAATCCAGAACTTTCCGGCCGCGCGCGCCCACTCAATATCCTGTGGTGCGCCGTAGTGGTTCTCGATGCGAGTTCCGTACGCGGCAAGCTCGGCGGCCTCGGCTTCGCTCAGCACAGGGCGTTTACGTTGGTCGGCAGGCACCGGCCGCTCTTCCGTACGCAGCTCGGCAGAGACGGTCATCACGGCCTTGTCCGCTATTTCGCTGGTAAGAACCGCGCCGTCGGGCGTACGCACCACGAAGTTGTCGGTATTGACCGCTCCGCTGACCACGGATTCCCCGAGGCCCCAGGCGGCGCTGATAAATGTCTCCTCGCGACGACCATTGCTTGGATTGGCGGTGAACATGACCCCCGCGGCGTCGGCATCGACCATCTGCTGTACGACCACCGCCAGGCTGACGGTAGCCGGGTCTATACGTTGGCGCGCCCGGTAAGCCATCGCGCGTGCCGTCCAAAGGGATGCCCAACAGTCGCGGACCGCCACCAACAGATCCTCCAGCCCACGGACATTCAGGTAAGTGTCTTGTTGCCCCGCGAAACTCGCCTCTGGCAGATCCTCCGCGGTCGCCGAGGAACGGACGGCCACCGGCGCCTCCTTGAGGGCGCCGTACGCCTCGCCGACTTCGGTACCGACGGTGTCGGAGAGCTCATCGCCGAAGAGTGCTCTGATCTGCGCCGAGGCGTCGTCGTATCCAGCCGGATCCTCACTCGCCGCCGCGAGTGCTGTGATTTTGTCGTCTAGATGGTGCTCCCCGACGTATGCCCGGTAGGCCTCGGTGGTGACCACGAAACCAGGTGGTACGGGGATTCCGGCCCGCGTCAACTCACCCAGGTTGGCGCCCTTGCCGCCTGCCTGATCGATGTCGCTGCTGCCCAGCTCGTCAAACTGTCTGATGAAGATCATGGGTATCACTGCAGAATCTACCCACGGCCCACATACGGCATCTTGGTGGCCATCACCGTCATAGTCGCACCGTTGCTGTCCAGTGGCAGACCCGCCATGTAGACGACGGCGCGCCCGACATCGGTGGCTTGCATCCTTGGCTCGGCCCGGACGCTTCCGTCGGCCTGCGGCACACCTTCGGCCGTCGCGGCCGTCATGTCGGTTGCGGCGTTGCCAATGTCGATCTGGTCGCAGGCGATGTCATAGGGCCGTCCGTCGAGCGCGGTCGACTTGGTAAGGCCGGTAATAGCTCCAACCGGCTACGCCGTCGGCCCGCTAGGGCAACGAGCCAACCGTCAGACGCTAGGGCGGTCGCGACTGCTGCGCCGATCCCGCTGCCAGCTCCCGTTACCACTGCAACTTTCTGGGCCATGCCGCTCCCTTCTGCGGATTTATCAGCGTGAGTGGTTGCCATAGCGACCACAGCCGCTGATCCGTCGTCAATGATGTGTGCATGCAGATTGCCATTTTGGGAACTGGTGCCGTCGGGCGGGCGCTCGGTAAGGCCTTCTCCAGTGCCGGTCATGAGGTAATGATCGGCACACGAGACCCCGAGCGAACCAGGCAGCGGGAAGAGTGGGCCGGGATCGACCTGATGCTTGCGGCGTACGAGGACCTTGACGGGGACGTGTTTATCAACGCGACAAAAGGCCGAGGTTCGCTGCCCGCACTCGAGGCAGTGGGTGACGCACTCGACGGCAAGGTGGTGATCGACACCTCGAACGCGCTCGACTTCTCGCAAGGTTTTCCACCCTCGCTCTTCATCAGCAATACCGACTCGCTCGCCGAGCAGCTGCAGCGGGAGTTCCCGGAAGTACGGCTAGTAAAGATGTTCAACACCATGAACAACACCGTCATGGTCAACCCGCGGGGGCCTCGCGATGATTCCACGATCTTCATTGCAGGCAATGACCCGGCTGCGCGGCAGACAGCGGCTTCCTTGGCTGCGGATCTGGGCTGGACCGATGTATTCGATCTTGGAGACCTCACCGCGGCCCGCGGTCTCGAAATGTACCTTCCGCTGTGGGTAAGGATCGCCAGTGTGCTCGGCCGACCCGACTTCAACATCAAGGTCGTGCGCTGAGGGAGGGAGACGCGATCAGGAGCGGGTCGAAGCCGGCTCCTCAGTGGCCGGCTCCTCACCCGCGCCAGGCTGATACCCCGTCGATTGCTCGTCGATGGGCGGCCTGGTGTTGCGAATAAAGAACGCCAGCACCAAAGCCGCGATGCTGATCAGCGCTGCGACACCGAAGGCGGTCTGAATGCCGCCGTTCAGCGCGGCCAGCTCCGGCAGCCCGGCTTGGGTCAAGGTTGCTGTTCTGCTGGACATGATCGCCACCAACAACGCAGCTCCCGCCGCGCCTGCCACCTGCTGCAGTGTGCCCAAGACGGCACTGCCGTGTGAATATAGATAGGGCGGCAGCGGGTTCAATCCCGCGGTGAATGAGGGTGTGAACAAGCACGCGAGTCCCAACATCAGCAGCATGTGCAAGCCGATGAGCATCCAAATAGGTGTGCTGGCATCCGCATTGCTGAACCGCCACAGCGTGAAAGTCAGCAGGATGGCGCCAGGAACGGTCAACAGCCGGGGACCGTACCGGTCAATGATCCTGCCCACGGTTGGTCCAGCCAGGCCCATCAGTAAGCCGCCAGGCAACAGCATGAGCCCGGTAGCAAGCGATCCGATCCCGCGGATCGTCTGCAGATAAATTGGCAGCAAGATCACCATGCCGAACAGCGCGAGCATCGCAAGGCATAACAGAGCCAGGCTCAGGCTGAACATCGGGTAGCTGAATGGGCGCAGATCCAGCAGTGGGCTACGACCGCCGCGGGCCAATCGCAGCTGCCGCCAGCCAAAGATCAGCATGAGGACCACACCAAGTGCGACGAAGCCGATCGCAACCTCTGATCCTGATGCGCCGCGACCCAATTGGCTGAGCCCGTAGACCAGACCGCCGAAAGCTGGGATGGAGAGCAGCACCGACCGCAGGTCGAGCTTCTGATGGCCCGGCTGCCCGATGTTCACCAGCCGCCGCGAGCCGTAGACCAAGGAAGCCAGCGCGATCGGCAGCACCAGAACGAACATGAACCGCCAGGACAGGAACTGCAGGACCAGCCCAGACAGCGTCGGTCCAATGGCAGGCGCCACCGAGATCGCAATAGTGATGTTCCCCATCACCACGCCACGGCGTTCCGCCGGAACCAGCGTCAGCACGGTCGTCATCAGCAACGGGATCATCACGGCTGTACCCGATGCCTGCACGACACGGGCGAGCAGCAACATCCAGAACCCGGGCGAGAGCGCCGCGAGCAAGGTGCCAGCTGAAAACAGGCCCATGGCCAGCATGAAGACCGTTCGGGTTGAAATCCGCTGCAGCAGGAAGCCCGTTGTCGGAATGACGACTGCCATGGTCAGCATGAACGCGGTCGTCAGCCATTGCACGGTACGCGCGGAGATACCAAGATCGACCATCAACCGTGGCAGCGCCACGCTCATAATCGTCTCGTTCAAGATCACAACAAAAGCTGCGACCAGCAGAATCGCGATGACCTGGCGGTCCCGCGCTGGTAGCGGCTGCGAGGCCCCCGCCTCTTGGCTGGTTGTGGTGGTCACCAAAACCATCCTCACTTTATCGACGCTGCGCACGGCGACTGCGCCGCACGGAGTACACGGCGCCATTGCCGTACTACAAGGTCAGACTCACGGTCGCGACCAAACTCATCGCCACCACCAGGCGCCAGCGTAAAGTCGACGCCAGTTAGACCCGACAACGCTATGACCAGCCGCTGACATTCCCCAACGGATTTTTCTGTTCTCCCGGAGCGGACTGACACTACTGTCGGGCCATGGCGAAGAAGCAGCAGAAGCCTCCAAAGATCTCCAACGAGGTGTACGCAGAGGAGATCTTCCGGATGCAGACGGAGCTGGTCAAACTTCAGGAATGGACGCGGCAGACCGGAGCCCGCATCCTGGTGATCTTCGAGGGTCGGGACGCGGCGGGCAAAGGTGGCGCGATCAAGCGAATCACCGAATATCTGAGCCCCCGTGTCGCCGGGATTGTCGCGCTGCCAACCCCCTCCGAACGCGAGCGCGGCCAGTGGTACTACCAACGCTACGTAGCCCACCTGCCCGGCCGAGGCGAAATCGTGCTCTTCGACCGCTCCTGGTACAACCGCGCCGGCGTAGAGAAGGTGATGGGCTTCTGTACGCCCAAGGAGTACGACCGCTTCCTGCAGCAGACCCCGATCTTCGAGCAGATGCTGATCGACGACGGCATCATGCTCCGCAAATACTGGTTCTCTGTCTCCGACAGCGAGCAGCTGCGCCGCTTTAAGTCCCGGCATCGTGACCCCGTACGCCGCTGGAAGCTGAGCCCGATGGACCTGGAGTCGATCAACCGCTGGGAGGATTACTCCCGCGCCAAAGACGAAATGATGGCCCACACCGACACCGCGACCAGTCCTTGGTTTGTGGTGGAATCCGACATCAAGAAGCACGCCCGGCTCAACATGATCGCGCACCTGCTGGCCAGCATCCCTTACACCGAGGTACCTGCTCCTGACGTGAAACTCCCCAAACGCCTGACCCCGAGCTCGGATTACCAGAGGCCCCCTCGGGAGAAGTTCAGCTACGTCCCCGACTACGCCACCACCTTGCTGGGAGATCCGGAGCCGTAGAGCCGATCACCGACGCGTGCTCCGGCTGCCTTTCCCGTCTGGAGACGGCAAATGGGGGTCTGCGGCTGATCGCACACACGTTTCCCATCTCGACACGGCGGATGTTGCCTCGTGAGCGGACCCGTCCCCACAACAAACGGAATAAGATTCAAGGCTGATGTCTGATTCTGATGAACCTCTCAAAGACAAGGCGTTCTTGGTCGACATGCTGCTGATCGAGGAGTTGGTAGACGAGCTCGGCTTGGATCATTTGCCGGCCGATCCTGAGACCATTCTCGAGGTCGGCACCCTCGAGGACACGCGCGTACTCGCGATCCGTCATGGTTTGTTCAATTTCGAGACCACCAGCCGCGGCGAGCGCTCGATTGTTGCTGCCTTCAGCTCCCCTCGTGACGCTCGCCGCTATTTGATCATGGATCTCGGCGAATCCCTCCGTTTTCAGACTCGTATGG
>JBKOZG010000444.1:0-7344 GCA_046725775.1 Actinomycetota bacterium
GTGCATGTGGCCTTGTACGTGTCCGCCGTGCCCGCCGCCCGCATCAGGAACGGCTCCACCGCCGTAGTCGGGATGGCCCATATCCATCACCGAGTAGACCCCCGGCACTCGGCTGGCCTGCCACAGCCAGGCCAAGGGGGCCATGATGGCGACAGTTGCCAAGATCGGCAGCACGACTTTCAGCACTCGCCGGCTATTGCTCACGCTAGCCTCACACGGGCGTGGAGGCGTGCGCTTGCGCGTCCTCGACCGCGGCAGGTTCCGGCGCGCGCAGCCGACGAGCGGCATAGATGGCCGCGCCGAACAGTGCCAGGGCGTTGAGGCCGTGAAGCGCAGCGATCAGAGGGAAGTCATGACCAAATCCGGCGAGCTGGCCTTGTACGACCACCAACACGAATACGATGACGGCCCACTTGATCGCTCCGCGCACCTTGGTGAAGAACGACACGATCAACAGCAGCAGCGCGAGCGCCGGGATCACGTAGAACCCATTGATCCCGTGCACGAGGATGCCGAGAACCTCAGGGAAAGGTGGTGTCCCCTCGCCCTCCATGACGGACTTGTCGAACACCCCGCCGCCTTGGACCCATTTGCCGAGCCCGGCAATCGCCCAGACCATAACCATTGCTTGGACGGCCACCTCGGCAGCCACTAGATAAGCGAGCACCTTGTACGCGGTTCTCATCACGTTGCCTCCTCCTCACGCGCCGGCGACCCTCGACGCAACGCTTTCTCGTTACGCCGTCAGTGGGAATGAGGTAGGCCGCAAATACAGTGGAGGCTGGCCTCGGGGTCGCAGTGGGAGGCCAACCCCGTATCGACCGAGCAGCATTCGGCGGATCATAGACATGTGACCATGGCCCGGCTGCGGCTGCTCGCGCTTACGACGGTGGGCGGGCTCTTGCTCATCTATCAGCTGGTCATAGCGGTGATGTCCCCTCGAGGCGCGTCCGACCTTGTGTGGATCCTCATCTGCGTACCGATGTATGCCGTTGGGGCATGGCTAACGTGGCGGCTGCCCAGGCATCCGCAATCTGTTCGGTTACTCGTCGCCGGGACCGCATTCTTCGCGACCGGGGCGTTCGGGTTGCTCATGGCCAGTCAGCCACAGCTGATCTACTCACCATGGGCCGCGATACTCAACATGCTGAGCCTCGAGGCGCAAGCGGTGGGGTCGCTGGCAGTAACCCTCCTCATTGGCAGCTATCCAGACGGCTTCGTCGAACGTGGCTGGCAGCGGTTGGCGCTGCGCTGCTCGTGGGTCGTTCTCATCGGTCCACCGCTGGCTCTGCTTGCCTCACCTGTCGTGCCGGTGTCACCCTTTATCGCGTTTGACGTCGCTGTCCCCAACCCGTACGCGGTGAGTTGGCTCGCCTGGCTGGCTCAGCCGGCCCTCTGGCTGGCGGCGAACAGCTGGTGGGTCGCTGTCGTCGGAGTGCTGGTCCTGTGTGCACGCTTCGTGGCAGCCGATGGCGCAGGCCGCGATCGAATGCGATTCCTGTTCGTTGTCGTCGTCGCGGGGCTCACGCTCTATATCGCAGGTTCCGTGGTGTACGCACTCGGTGCACCCGAAGACTCGGCCTTGGTTGTCACCCTGCTCACCCTCGGGTCGCTGACGGGGATTCTCCTTCCGGTGGCGATTATCTACGGGATCCTGCGCTACCGGCTCTTCGACCTGGATCTCGTGGTTCGCAAGTCCGTCGCGTACGGCGCTGCATCGTTGCTCATCGCTGCGGCCTATGTCGTTATCGCGGCTACGCCGGGACTGATGCTGGGCAATCGGATACCGGTAACTCTGGCTGTTGTCATCACTATCGCTGCCGCCCTCGCCTTCCAGCCCCTTCGCCGGCGACTCGAATCCGCCGTCAGCAAACGGCTGTTCGGGGACCGCCTACAGCAGTATCAGCTGCTCAAGAACCTCGGCACGACCATGGAGCAAACGGCCGAACTCGACGAGCTGCTGCCTCGACTGGCAACGGCAATCCGCGACGGAATCGGTGCCAGCTGGGTGCGGGTACGGCTGCGTGAAGGGGATCGTGGCTGGCTTGACAAGCCAGTCGGCGCGGCAGGAGACCTGACCGAAGACAACGCTGCCGGCGTCGACCTGGTCCACGCGGGCGAGCAGGTCGGACGAATCGATCTTGGCCCCAAGCCGGGTGGCTATGCCGCTGCTGATCTTGAACTCCTAGCCACCGTCGCCGCGCAGGCTACGACAGCAGTCGCCAACGTGCGGCTCGCGACTCAGCTCAAGGAAGGGCTCGAGGAGCTGTCAACGTCCCGGGTCCGTCTCATCGCGGCCCAAGACGCGGAGCGTCGTCGCATCGAGCGCGACCTGCATGACGGGATCCAGCAGGAGGTGGTGGCACTTATCGCTGGGCTTCGGCTTGCACGCAACCGGCTCAGTCGAGACCAACTCACCGCTAACGAGCTGACCGAGCTGCAGGATCAAGCCCGCGAGATGCTCCGGGATCTCAGGGAGCTAGCACACGGTATCCACCCGCCGGTCCTCAGCGACAATGGGCTCGTCGCGGCCTTGGAGTCTCGGGTCACGAGGTTCCCCATCTCGGTGCAGATCCTTGCCGACGATGAGTTACGTGCCGAACGGTTTTCCGAGGATGTGGAGGGTACGGCGTACCTCGTAGCCTGCGAGTCGTTGACCAACGTGGCCAAGCACGCCGGGACTGACGGTGCTCGCATCCGGCTATCGCATCCGAGCGACCGGCTCTGCCTGGTGGTCGAGGACGACGGTCAGGGATTCGAGCCGAACGGCGCCCATTCCGGCGGGTTGGCCAACATCCGCGACCGCGTCGAAGCTCTGCACGGCGAGCTCAGGATCGACAGCCGGCTGGGTGCCGGAACCAGCGTCCGCGCCGAGCTCCCGGTGCCCACGACGGCCCCAGGTCAGTGATGTCTGAGATGCTTCGGGTCGTCATCGCCGAGGACAACTATCTCGTCCGTGAAGGCGTACGGCGGCTGCTGGAAGACTCCGGGCAGATCGACGTCGTGGCCTGCGTTGGCGATGCCCGCGAGCTGCTCGATGCGGTCCGACGACTCAGCCCGAACGCGGTTCTTACCGATATCCGCATGCCGCCCGGTCACCATATGGAGGGCATCGAGGCCGCCCGCGCCATCCATACCGAGCACCCCAAGATCGGCGTCGTCGTACTGTCGCAGCACACAGATGAGAGCTACGCCCGAGCCCTCTTCAATGACGGCTCCGCTGGTCTGGCGTACCTGCTCAAGGATCGCGTCGGTGATCTTGAGGACCTCGTCCGGGCACTCACCGAGGTGGCGTCCGGGGGCTCGGTCGTCGATCCGCTGATCATTGACACGCTGGTCGCGCGACAGCAGACACGCGCGTCCAGCCCTCTGGCCTCCTTGACTCCGCGCGAGCTAGACGTCCTCCGCGAGATGGCGCAAGGCAAGACCAATGCCGGCATCGAGCAAGCCCTGTTCCTTTCCGAGTCGACAGTGGAGAAGCACGTCAACGCGATCTTCACCAAGCTGGGTCTCTCAGCCGCGCCAGTCCACCGCCGGGTCGCCGCCGTACTCGCCTTCCTCGAGAACGCAACAGCACCCAACCGGCCTTGACGAAACCCCGACCTGTCAGCGTCTCAGATCAAACTCCGACACCGTAAACATGTCAGCATCCGTATCCGATGCGAGGCGCTCACCAGGTGCCGCGCCACGGTGAGGATCGGTGCCACCTAACCGCTGATCGGGCACACGCAAACAGGTAGCTCTTCATTCGGCTCCGTCTTCACCCGCCAGGTGGTCAGGTGCGTTGAGCAAGCAGGAAGCGTTCGGTCTCCGGCGGGGCCTCGGGTGTGGGTGGGGCGTACGATCGCGCGTCCTCCATCTCGATGGCGAACCCGGCGTCGGTCACCACCTGTTGGAGCTGGTCGCGCGGCCAAGCGGTGACCCGGAGCGGCGCGCCCAGAAACGGCAGCGGCACGTCGTCGAGGTCGGCCCCGACCATGCTGATGGCGAGCCACCCGCCCGGTGTGATCACGTTGTGCAGGACGTTGCGCACTTCGACGATGCGCTCACGGGCCAGCATGAGCAGCGAGGAGAACGCCACGACAGCGTCGAAACGTCGGCGGTTGCTACGGCGTCGACGATGTCGCATTGCAGGAATGTCGTCTCGGGACGTTGCGGCGGTCCTGCTCAAGCATCACCGGCGAGATGTCGACGCCAGTGACCTCACATCCCCCATCGACGAGCTGCCGAGCGGTCGGCAGACCGGTGCCGCAGCCCAGTCCAGCACACTAGCGAGGGCTGCGGCAGCGGAGGGCAGATGGCCGGTCAGCCAGCCGTCGATTGCATGGCTCGCCGAACGCACCGGCGGTTGTTGGGGTCGCGGCTTATAGCATCAACGCTATGGCTTGGGGTCCGGTTGAGTTGGAACCGGAGGTACGGGACTGGCTAGAGCAGCTGCCGACTGATCAGTTCGCGAGGGCGGCGTTCTACATCGACCTCCTGGCTGACGAAGGACCTCTGCTGAGCGAGCCCTACACGCGGTAGCTGGACCCGCAAGCTCCGCGAACTGCGGTTCTATCTGGACCGGCAGGCGGTGCGGATCACCTACTGGATCGCTTCCGGTCGCCGGATCGTTTTGTTGACCGTGTTCATCAAGACACGGATGCGTGAAGACACGGAGATAGAGCGTGCGCGGCGGGCACTGGCCCGATGTATCACGGAGGAGCACGAGGTGGCTGAGGAGAGCGAGGAGCGATGAGCGAACGCAGCAACTGGAAGACACTGCGTGAGCGCCGGATGAATGAGTCGGGTGCCGCCGAGGCCTACCACGCGGCCAGACTCGCTTACGAACTCGGCCGTACGGTCCGTGCGTTACGCGAGCAGCGTGGTTGGAGCCAGGCTCAGCTCGCGGCGGCGGCCGGGATGACCCAATCAGCCGTAGCTCGGTTTGAAGCTGGCGGCACCGTACCGAGTCTTCGGGTGCTTGACCGTCTCGCCCAAGCCCTCGATGCCGAGCTCACCGTCCAAGTCACCCCCCGCACACACGTGGCTTAGTTCAGAGCCGGGTCCTGCGCGGATCGGCTCATGGGCGGCGGCTTTGACCTTGACAGCTACGGCATCACGGCGCAGGTCGACGATATTGAGGCCGCGCGTACGAGCAATCGCCGCCTTGCTTGCCGACGCCACCGAATCACAGCTGCTGACCTTGTGCGCGGCCTCGGAGGTTATCGCGGCCCGGCTCCGCTCGTGACTGCAGTTCCACACACGTGTCTGCGCTGCTCCCCTTTGGCGTCAGCGGACGCGGTGATCTGAGCGCGGCGATGCAGGCTAGCGAGCTTTGGCGCCGCCGTACGGCTGATACCGGTACTGCCATGCCTGTTCGTCGCGTACGGGCTGGAGTCCTTGTCACCGTGTTTCGCCGCGCCGTCTCGGGTTGGCAAGCATCCAGCGCCTGATCGCCTCTCGTCCGGCTTGAGCCGGATGCGATGGAGTGTGACCATGACGAAATGCTGATAGCCACGACGAACGACTTGCCCGGTTATCGAATCGAAGAGGTTTACGGGGAAGTCACCGGGCTGACCGTTCGCTCACGCAATATCGGTGCCCAGTTGGGTGCGGGTTTGAAGTCCCTTGTCGGCGGTGAATTGAAGGGGCTAACAAAACAGCTGATGCAATCTCGAGAGGAAGCTCTCGCGCGCTTAGTGGAAGCTGCGACCAGTCGAGGAGCAAACGCTGTCATTGCAATGCGGTTCGACGCGAACGAGGTTTCGTCTGGTTATCAAGAGATCGTCGCGTATGGCACTGCGGTTCGAGTGACGAAGAACGCATAGCCCAGCATGAATGCGCCATTAGCCACGGCGCCGTCCTGCTTGCCCTACATTGCGGGCGTGGCCAATGAAGCAGAGGGCTCGAAGGCGCAGCTGCTCAACATACTGGCGTCACAGGCCGTCCACTCGCTGTCTGGCACCCACTACGCCATCGCGGACGCTCTCGATCAGGTGCCGTCGAAGCCTGGCCTTTATGCGGCCTACGCCGAGCCAAAGACGTGGCAGGAACTCAATCTCAAGATTCGCGTGGGCTGCCCCTGTACGTCGGCAAGGCCGAGCAGAGCCTCCAGGCCAGGGACATCCGGACCTACTTCGCCACGGGCCGTACTGGCTCCTCGACCGTACGCCGGTCCTTTGCCGCACTGCTGCGGAACTCTCTGAGACTGCGAGGCGTCCCGAGGAACCCGGTACGCCCAAAGCGGCCCGCCAACTCGGACTTTTGCCTGAGGGCGACGAACGACTCACGGCCTGGATGCGGGAGCGGCTCTTTCTGGCGTACTGGGCCAAGCCCGACACCGAGGTAAACCTCAATGACATTGAGACCGCCGTCATCAAGAGGTGGCAGCCTCCACTCAACCTCGTCAAGGTCGACCGGCCCCTCCCAGCGCTGAGGCACGCCCGGAGGGTCATGGCCGACGACGCACGCAGCTGGGCACGCAGATGCGGCTTTCCGCTGTAGCGACCCAGCTGTCATTGGAGGAGCTCCCCCATCCCGCTCGGCTAAGAAGGGACCATGTCCTCGTCGAACGCTGGAGGCCGGCTGCGGAGTGCCCAGTGGTACGCCGGCGATGATCGCAACGCCTATATCCATCGAGCGTGGATGCGTCGCGGGGTGCCCGGCGACGCATTCACCGGCCGTCCGCATATCGCAATCGCGAACACGGCCTCCGACCTGACACCGTGCAACACCCACCTGACCGAAGTGGCTGCGTCAGTGAAGAACGGTGTATACGAGGCCGGCGGCATCCCACTGGAGCTCCCGGTGATGTCGCTGGGCGAAACCCTGCTCCGCCCCACCGCGATGTTGTGGCGCAACATGGCCGCGATGGCTACCGAGGAGATGCTTCGGGCCAACCCGATCGACGGGGTGGTGCTGCTCGGCGGCTGCGACAAGACAATTCCGGCCTTGCTGATGGCTGCCGCCTCGGTCGACCTACCCGCTGTGGTGGTGCCCGGCGGGCCGATGCTGACCGGCACCTTCCGCGGTGTGTCTCTGGGCTGCGGCACCGACGTCTGGCGGCTGTCGGAGGAGGTCAGGGGTTTCTCCTATGTCAAGCCGCGGTCGCAGTCGGGACCTGAGGCCGTTGAAGGGTTCCTATGTCAAGCCGCGGTCGCAGTCGGGACCCGAGGCCGTTGAAGGGCTTTAAGTGCTTGGTAGACGATGCGAGCGAGGCGGCGTTTGAGTTCTCTAAGTCAAGTTTGGGGCAGGGTTCCTCCGCCTTCGATGGTGTGCCGGTGCTCGGCGCGGTCAAGGTCGTTCAGCCGTGGGGTGCTCCATCTTGACCGCGCCTGCGCTCCGGCAGGGTTGGCGGGCGGT
>JBKOZG010000059.1:0-3305 GCA_046725775.1 Actinomycetota bacterium
GTCTGAGGCGGCTCGGGTTCTGGTCACCGGTCAGATGGTCGCTGGCATCGTGATCGTTGGGATCGGGGCCAGGATCATTGTTGACGCGGTCAAGCGCGGTCAGCAGCGGCAGCCGGTACCAAACAGCGATGCCGCACCGACGCAGATAGCCCTCTGGAGTAGGCCACGCCCTGGCACCATCCACGCCGGGGATTCCAGAGAATCGACTTGCACCTCTCACCCACCGTGGGTGAAGCACTTCGGCGCGCCCTCCACCAAGCTCGTCAAAGGACGCTAGCGCGATACCCAAGGGAGCAAACATGAGCCAGGTCAGTGTGCGGGGAACTGGAGGAGCGGTCTTTGCCGGGATCCTGCTCATCATCGGAGGCGTGCTCTGGATGCTGCAGGGGCTTGCTGGCATCGTGAGGGGGACGTCTTACATCGAGAGCGCGAACTACTGGATCACTACGAGCGCCAGTGCCTGGGGATGGATACACCTGGTCGGCGGCATCATCGGTGTCGCGGCCGGTTTCGGGGTCTTTTCGGGAGCGGCTTGGGCGCGCTGGCTGGGGATCTTCATAGCCGCCATCTCGGTGTTCGTTAACTTCACGTTCATCCCCTTCGCGCCTTGGTGGGCATTGACGATCATCTTCATCGACCTGTGGGTGATCCATTCGCTGTTCGTGCATCGTCGCCCGCGCGACTGACAAGGTAGGGACAAGCGAAGCGCAAGCTTGTCGGGCAGGAGCCGCCAGGTAGAGCCACCGAAAGGACTACCGATGACTGAACCCGGCACGGTCAAGGCCAAAAGGGGGAGGGCGACCATGCCTCGGAAGCCCCTACCTCCGCTCACACCCGAATGGGTCCTCGTGGATGGTCTGCCGGTGATCCATCGCTACTGCCTGGACGCAGGCACGGAGGCTGATGCATGGTGCACGTCCGCGGATTTCGGATCTCTGGCACCTACCTGGAGCCCACCGCAGCGCTTTTCGCACCGCACTCTCGCATAGTCGTGCCCGATCTGCCGGGGAGGGACTGGCCAGGACTCGACCTGCATGGCCTTGCGACGCCGTCACCGCACTCATCCTCAGCGATCCGGAGGTCATCGAGGCTCATATCGCCGGTGAACCGCTAGCGACGCAGACCGGGCGCCAACTACCGAGGGATCCGTCGCACGAATCCCGGGTTGTGGTTGGCCAATGGTGGCCAAAGTACTGACCTTCGCCGTGGGACGCTGTCACGGGCACCGTACATCGGCGGGCCCGCGCTTGCCGGCTGCTGTCTGCACCGAACCTGGACCGGAGGTCGCCTTGGCGGATGTTAACCGGGGCCCCCTGGTCGTTCAGCTTGCCGAGCAGGTTCCGTCGCAACGCCGATCTGAAGCGCCGGCCTGTGCGGCCCTGCCGCGACTCCCGTGCAAGGCGAGCTGATCGCCGACATGCAGGTATGGCGCGCTGGCACCCAGGTCGACCGCAACGACCTGCGACCCACCGGGCCACCCCAGCTCGGCTCCGCCACCCGATTTTCGAACAGCGACGAGACAAGCGACTCGCCGCCGCGGATACCTACACAAACTGGCGGCAATCACTCGTCACAGAAGTCCCCTGTGTGACGCCGACCGATTCCCGCCGAGCTGGCAGATAGGGTGCGCAACCTCACCGAGGCTGGTTCGACGCCACCCATCTGGTGCGATCGGCGGCCGCCGCAGGACCCCTGCCCGATGACCACCCCGCCGCAGCCCTGTGGTGGCGCATCCTCGATTATCTACGCCCACGAACGCCGAACCCGGACCTCGTAACGCCCAACCGGCCGCTGTGGTCGATGATGGCGAGCTCAGCGCCGTCGACTGGGCGATTCGCGCAGCCGGGATCGTACGGATCGGTGACAACCGGGCAGACCGGGCCGGCCAGCGCGAGGACGGTGACCGTAATGGTTCGGCTCAGGACGTACGGCGGCGCCGGAAGGTCGCGGGTCTCGAACGTTCGCTCCGAACAGCTACGGGATCTGCGGCGGCGCAGTGAACGTCTGGGAACGGACCGACACTCGACGCACTATTAGGTCGCGCCGTCCTTACAGGCCAGTCTGTGCCTCAACCCGGCCAGAATCCACGGCTTGGACCAGGGCTTGGTAGTCACGCTCGTTCTGATCGGCGTAGGCACTGGAGAAGTCGGCGATGGCCCGGTCGAATACATCGCTGTTGCCCAGGTAGGCTGCAATGGCAATCCGGTCGCCTGAGCGGGCATGGGCGCGGGCGAGGGTTGCCGCACAGATCCGCGCGTACAGCGTCATCACCGAGGCGCCCATGGTGTCGACCTCCGCCGAGCCCTTCCAGTCGCGCAGCTGCCGGATGTAGAAGTCGCGGGGCTGCCCGTCGAGGCCGGTCAATCGGTCCCAACCGAGGAAAATGTCGCTGGCGGCCTGCATCAGGCGCTGCCCGGCGACGACGCGCTGGCCGCTGTTGGCGTACCGGCTCTTGCCGACGAAACGTTCCAGCACCGATTCCTGGGCTTCTTTCAACTGCAGGAACAGCGGGTCCTGGTCGTCCCGCCCCAGCATCAGCAGAATCCAGGCCCGCGTGCCGACGCTGCCGACGCCGACCACCTTCCGGGCGAAGTGGCCGTAGTGGAAGTCCTCCAGCAAGTGCTGCCGGTCGGTCTCCAAGGTGCGCCGGTAGGACCTGAGAATGCCGCGAACCTCCCCTTCGATCTCGTCGCGTTCTCTCCCCTCCGGCAACAAGTCCTCGATCGGGACGATCAGTGGGGGGTCGGCGATGATTCTGCGTTCGCCGTCGACCTCCTGGGTGAGCTTGGCGAAGGCCTGCATGCTGTCCTTGGTTCGGGCCTTGGCCAGGTTCGCCCTAGCCTTGGCCTCCTGCTTTTTGGTGGCCGAGGCCTGCAGCTGTTCGAAAAGCGCCTCAACCTCGATGTGGGCGTACCAGACATCCAGGTTCCGCATCCCGGCGGCCTGCTTCATCCGCGTCCGGTAATTCTCGGCCATGGCAAGCACGATTGCGCGTCGCTCCGCGGGAGCGAACCCGCGGTCGCGGCCAGCGATCTCGAAACTCGCGGCCAGCCGCTTCACATCCCACTCCCACGGGCCGGTCAAGGTCTCGTCGAAGTCATTGATGTCGAACATCATTTGCCGCTCGGGAGAGGCGAACACCCCAAAGTTCGACAGGTGCGCGTCACCGCAGACCTGGACGTGCAAGCCGGAGCGGGGGGTGGCCGCCAGGTCCGCGGCCATGATCAGCGCGGCACCCCGATAGAACGTGAAAGGCGACACCAGCATCCGGCCGTAACGAATGGGAACCAGCTCAGGGACCCGCG
>JBKOZG010000026.1:0-5019 GCA_046725775.1 Actinomycetota bacterium
GGCACAGACCCTGCATGACCAGATCGTCGAAGCCGGTGGGGGCTGGAGTTCCGTCCTCGAGCGGTTCGCCACCACCGCCACCGAGCCGCGGATGTAAGGACACGCTGGCCATCGGGACTGAGCTCACGCCTGAGGAAGTCCGCGGAACGTCAAAACTGTCGACGGAAAGCGACCCAGGTGAACGGTTGCACGGCCCCACCGGGCGTGCGATGTTCCTCGCGGTCGGCTGCCTCCGTCCGCCACCGCGGGCCAAGGAGGTCGGCGAGACCGCCGGCGTCGTAGCGGGCGACGTCGAGCCCCGAGCACTGACGGGGACCGTCCGGGGCGAAAGTGGCGAATACCGCGACCGCGCCTGGCCCGGTAGCGGCCCCGAGGGTTTGGACGTAGCGATCGGTCAGGCCCTGGGCAGTGAAGAAGTGCAACACGGCACGGTCGTGCCAGACCTGATAGGTCCGCCGCGGCCGCCAAGTCAGCACGTTCTCCACCAGCCAGTCCACGCGCTCGGCCGCCGGCCCGAGCCGTCGGCGGGCAATGTCGAGGCCGACGCCGGAGACGTCGAGAACAGTGACGTCGTCGAAGCCGCGGTCCAGCAAAGCATCCACCAGGGCCGAGCTGCCGCCGCCCACGTCGACGACGCTATGGCCGGGCGCGACGCCGGCGCGGGCAAGCATCCGGTGCGACATGGCAGGCTGCGACTGGTACCAGCTGCGCGTGGTGTCGCCAACCCTGTAGGCACTGTCCCAGTGCCCGGCTGGCCCGCGGTCCTCATCCACAGGTCCACTGTGGAGCCGCGCCGTCTTCGCTGGCGGCGCAGGCGGTGAGGTTGCCGCTAGCCATGTTTCGCCGGCGAGGTATGTCGTGCCGTTCGACGACCTCCAGCCAGCGCCTCGTAGGAACCGGCTGTTCGGTCAAGGTCAACGCTGCGCAGAACTGGGATCGCCATGGTGGCTTCAAACCCTGCCCCTGCACCGCGTCCGCACCAACGTGCACCGGACTCCAGCGCTACCGTGGCAACAGACCACAAATCCTTTGGAGCGCGCCCATGCAGCAAGGCGACATCGCCGCAGAGATGGAGCGCGCCCGGGTTGACTTCCGCCACCTCCTCGACAACGCCACCAGCGCGGAGCTGCGAGCAGGTACCGACGGCACCAAGTGGACTAACGAGCAGCTGCTGTTCCACATGCTCTTCGGGTATCTACTGGTCCACAACCTGCTGATCTTGGTCAAAGCCTTCACGCGATTACCTCGACGCGTTTCCAAGGCCTTCGCGGCGGCTCTTAATGCCGCCACCAGGCCTTTCCACGTCGTCAATTACCTCGGCTCTCTCGGCGGTGCCCGCGTCCTCGGTCACGCTCGCATGGAGCGTCTCATGGATTTTGTGATTGGCCGGCTGCAGCGGTCCGTGAAAGCTGCAAGTGAGGACAGTCTCAACCGAGGAATGCACTTCCCGGTCGGCTGGGACCCGTACTTCAACGACTACATGACCCTTCGCGATGTCTACCACTACGCCACCCAGCACTACGACCACCACCGACGCCAACTCACATTGGCAGCGACGACCACAGCGCGGGAGAATCATCGGCTACCCAGGGCCGCCGGTCGTGAGGAATAGCGCGGGACCGGCAGTAGACGAACTCCCGAAAAACCTCGTGGCCTGGGTCGCCCGGACGATGGGGCCGGGAAGCCGTATTCAGATCGTGCGACGGCTACGAATGGGCGGCTGGCATCTGAACCATGCGCTGACTGTGGTCGACGGGGACGGCTGGGTCCATCGTCTGGTCTTGCGCCGGTGGGCGCGTCCGGACTGGGACCGCGACGACCCCGATTACACCGCATCCCGGGAAATGACGATCTTGGAGCTGCTGCGCCCCACACCGGTGCCTGCACCTGTGCTGGTCGGTGCCGACATCGAAGGCACCGAGTGTGAGGTGCCCACCCTCCTGCTGACTCGCCTCCCAGGACATTCCCCATCAGCTGCAGACGTGGCGGCCAATCGGTTCTGTCTTGATCTTGCCCAGACTTTGGCCGTGGTTCACGACGCCGGCCGTGCGCTCAGCGGACAGCTCGCGCCTTACCGGCTCTACTACCACAGGGCTAAGGCGACACCACCTCGCTGGTTGACCAACACACGCGTCTGGCGGCAGGCAGCCGCGGCCATTCGCGCCGTGCCCCCGATTACACGCCAGACAATGATCCACCGCGCCACCCCGGCGATATTGACGCCGACGACCAGCGGCACCTGACGACCTACGCCAAGAGAGTCTTAGCCGCACACCAGTAAAGAGACCTGCGGGCACGCCGACTGCCTTGTCTATGTTCGTCCACCGCCGTACGCGTCGGCGCGAACAAGTCTTATGCGCAAGTTCCGCCGAATTCGGGACAAGGCTGCTGAGTGACCAACTGAGTGACTACGGGGTCGACGACCCGTATATTCAGGCACACCTCCACAGACCTGGTTCACGCTCAGTTCTCCCCCTCGACGACTCACCGACCCTGCTTCGGGACGAAGAGGTCGCAGGTTCAAATCCTGTCACCCCGACACTAGAAGGCCTGGTCAGATACATATTCGGATTCTGGACCGGAGCCATTGGGGGGCTGCAAATACAGCAGCAAAGTACAGCAGCGATCTCAGTGCAGGGTATCTCCAAGTCGCCGCAGCGCCTCGCGCGTGGCGGCCGAGCTGGCATTGGCGTAGATCTCCATGGTGACTGCCTGGTCTGCATGCCGAAGGATTCGCATGATCACGCGCGGATGTATATCTAGATCGACGAGCAACGTGGCACATGTGTGCCGGGCGTCATGAACTGTGATCGGACGCACTCCCGCGGCCTCGCAGCGCGCCACAAACTTCCTGTTGAGAGTGCGGGGATCAATTGGGGTGCAGTAACGACCGGTGAAGATCAGCGACGGCATGTCCTTCGTCTGCTGCCAGATCTCACCGGCAGCCTCCCGTTCTCCGTCCTGTTGTGCACCTGATCATCAGTGCCGCGGCCACAATGTCGGGCATGGGGAGCCAGGCATCGGATGCCTCGGTCTTAGTTTCCCGGTAGAGAAGGGATCGTCGGACTCGTTGGAGCTGATGGTCGGGCACAAGTGTGCCCTGCTCGAAATTGACGGCGTCCCCGGCGAGGCCGAAGACCTCGCCCTTTCGAAGACCGAGAACCACAACCAAGACGTAGGCGGCATACAGCGGATCAGCGGAGGAGCGGGCGGATTCGAGGAAGCGCCTAGCCTCCTCGCTCGTCCACGGCACGAGCTTGCGCTTGCGTTGTTTGGGAATCTGTACGAGCTGAGCGACATTGCGCTCGATCAGTTCCTGGCGCACCGCCGAGTGCAGCGCTGAATGCAGGACGGTCCTGACGTCCTTGATTGTGCGCGGAGACGGCACCTGATGACAGCACTTCCCGAGCGCGCAGCACCGTGCGGTACCGCGGAGGCCCCGACGGACGTCCTTTTCCTGTGCGCAGCACTGGCATAGCGCAGCTAGGCGATTGAGCCAGGCCCGAACGTCAGCGACGCGAAGGCGATCAAGCCGCAGGGCACTGATGCCGGCTCGATGTAGTTCTTCACGTGGCTCTCATACGTTGCGTATGTGAGCGGGGGCGAGATTCGGAGCAACCGTCTCCTCGAGCCATCGATGGAGGAACTGCCCAACTGTCGGCACCTTGGTGACGACCGGCCCGCGCGCGGCTTTCCGCGTGAGCTCCACCCACGGGCCGTGGACGATCTCACGACTCCGACCGTAGACGTACTTGCGCTGACCGCTTCCCCGATGGAGTCGTGATCCAAACGTAAGCCGCGAACCCGTTGCGGTAGGGAAAGATCGAACCCTCGCCATTGGCTCTCCGACTTGTCACCAGATGTCCTCGGTGGACTTGGCGCGATCTTGAACGTAGGCCTCAACCCACTCTGGAAGAATCCTGCGGGATCGCCCGTCCTTGATCGACCGCAGCTGGCCGGTGATGATCAGCATGCGAACCTTGCGTTCCCCATAGTTAAGCAGCTGTACAACCTGGGCCACCGTATACCAGCGCGGCGCCAAGATCATTTTGGTTTCTGAATTCGCCATAATGATCAACGCTTCGACTCGCGGATCCAAGATGTCAACGAGGCCACCGCCGGGGGGGCCGAGCTGATCGCCGACGTACAGGTATGGCGCGCCGCCACCCAGGTCGACCCCAGCGACCTGCGACCCACCGGGCCACCCCAACTCGGCCGCGCCGCCCGAATCTTCCAACAGCAACTCGACACAGAAGTCCCCGGCGCCACCGCGGGCGCCACGAGGCCATTCGACCAGCAGCCACCCAGGCCGCGCTTGGCGCCGCCGCCCGCGTTCCGCCGAGCCGCTGATGCCCAGCCCGCCCCACACAACGGCGGGGGCGTTCTGCTCGCTCCTTCCCTCTCTAGTCCTGCCGATCGCAGCCATTCAACAAAACTCTCAGCGTCTCGTTGGGGCTCCAATGCCTTAGCTGCGGAGCAACGTGAGCACTGCCAGAACGCGTCGGTTGACATCCGGTGATGGCTCGAGACCGAGCTTGCGGAAGACCTGGGCACAGACTGTTTCGACGGTGCGTTCGCTGACGATCAGCTCGCCGGCGATGCCAGCGTTGGACCGGCCCTCGGCCATGAGAGCGAGAATCTCTCGCTCGCGTGGCGTGAGGTGGCTGAGCGGTGAGTCCGGGCGCCGACGTTTCATGAGCCGGTACACGATGGTGGGGTCGACAACGCACTCACCCTCGGTCACCCGGCGCATCGCATCGACCAGAATCGCGATGTCTGAGACACGTTCCTTGAGCAAGTAACCGAGCCCGCTGGGTTGGTCGCCAAGCAGCCGCAGGGCGTAGCGCGCCTCGAGATACTGGCTGAGCACAACGACTGCAGTCGCCGGGAAGCGCTCCCGGATGCGGCGAGCCGCTACCAGACCCTCGTCTTTGTGGGTCGGCGGCATCCGGATGTCCACGGTCGCCACATCCGGCCGTTCCAGCGCGACCAACTGCATGAGTGCATCGGAATCGGCCG
>JBKOZG010000018.1:0-3743 GCA_046725775.1 Actinomycetota bacterium
CAGCGACTCGGCGGCGAGGGCCGCGGTAACGGCTCCAACGTCGGTGGCGAACTCGGCGCGCGACCAGCGGGTGCTCGGGGCGACCAGCCGCCACCAGCGTTCACGGCGGTCGCGCGCCAGCTCGGGAGCCTCGACGACCAGGCCTGTCTCGGCGAGCACCTTGAGGTGGTGGCTCGCGCTGCCAACGGCCTGGCCAGTGCGTTGGGCCAGAGCCGAAGCCGTCGAGGGGCCGTCCACCGCAAGCGCGTCGAGGATCCGCGAGCGAAACGGGTTAGCCATCGCTGCAAGAGCCCTGGCGTCGGTGAGGGTCTGGACCGGAAACTCCCGTTCAGGCGGGTGGCTCTCGTTACGATCGATCATTATCACAGACTACTTGTACAAGATATGTTGTGCAAGGATTCTTGTCTAATAGTTGTGCGGAACGGACGCGTCCTCGATGGCCCCGACGGCACTACCGCCGACTGGGCGGGACACCCCGGCTGTCGATGGCGTGGAAGCGCCCTTGGCCTGCGTCCCCCCGGCGTGCCCCCGATGCGCTCGGCAACCGATCGGACGACACGCAATGCACCGACGTGCGCGTCCCGGCACTCGATCGCTGCAGAGATCAGGGCAGTCATGATCCCCTTGCGGCGGTGGCCTTTGCAGATGTAGACCCAGCTAATTGACAAGATGGGAACGTCATCGACGTGTCGAGTCCGGAAAGCCCGCTCGAGTCCTGGAGCCGCATAACGAGGCGTCACCCGACACCAGCCGACGGCCACCTGGTTGCGAAATGCGAGCAGCCCAGGTGGGGTCCTTGCTTGACCGCTTTCCGGAGGTCGGCCCGGTTGCTGGCCACGGGGCGACGACGGTAATCGATGCCCATCGGTGCGACGCACCAGCATCGGCCCGCCGGCCCGCCCTGGTCGAGTAGGTCCGCGACGCGACCTGCAGCGTCCTCCGCCAGCTCATGAGTCGTGATCTTTCTTGCTCGTTGTAGGTGAGCCGGTCGACGATGGCCGCGCGGACCAGCACCACCAGCTCGGCAGCGCCAGAGCCGCTCTCAGACAGCGGCCAGGTTCAATTCCTCGCTGTGGCGTGGACCGGAACGATGACAGCCACTCCGAGCGGAACGTCGAAGAACATTCAGAACTCGGCGAGCGAACGCGTTCTTGCGATTAGTGAAGGACGACCCAGATGGCATGTGCGATCAAAGCCAGTGATGCCATCACCACGCCAACCGCCGGACTAAAGGCAAGGGCGAGTGCGGCCGCTCCCCCGTACCCCAGCATCGCAACCGGCTGGGCAGTAGGCGCCGGTTGCGAAGAGCTTGGCCATGCCGACCGCGGCAGCCGACAGTTGAAGGGCGTCGGCGACTGGCAGCTGTTCGAGGTGGTTCCGGGCTAGGCTCGCGCACCGTGACTAACGACGACATCGCCCGTGCGATCCTCGACGCAGGAATCTACGTGGTGCTCGGGACCGCGGACGCGGACGGAGTGCCGTGGGCCTCGCCGGTGTGGTTCGCCAAGGAGGACTACCAGGAGCTGTACTGGGTGTCCTACCCCGGTGCGCGCCACTCACAGAACATCCCCGTGCGGCCGCAGGTCGCCCTGGTCGTGTTCGACTCGACGGTCCCGCCGGGCACCGGCCAGGCGGTGTATATGACCGCCACCGCGGAGCAGCTGACCGACGCTGCCGCGATCGAGCACGGGATCGGCGTCTTCTCGCGTGAGTCTGTGCGCCAGGGGGGCGAGGAGAAGTGGGGGTCCGACCAGGTCACCGGGGAGGCGCGGCTCCGGCTGTACCGGGCGAGCGTGCGGGAGTACTCGATCCTCGACCCCGGACGTCCCGTTCGACGTTCGCGTCTACGTCCGGCCTTGACCACACAGACTCCCCAGCACGATTCGAGGTCGAGAGACCGCGGCGCTCGCCCCATCGATAGTTGTTGTACTCGTCGTGGAGCCGCATGGCGGGGACCGCCAACCTGAAGGCCGTGGAACGGTGCGACCTTCAACGAGGTATCGACGACTACGGTATGCGAATGCCCGAGCATGCCGTCACGACGAGGTCGAGCTCGACGCTCGGTTTGGTACTGCGGTCGCCGCTGTACCGGCGGGCGATGGCGAGCCTGTTCTTCGCCGGCCTGGGGATCTCGGTCGCCATGCCCCAGCTGTCACTGTTCTTGGTGCAGGACCTGAGCGCATCGCTACCTGTGGCCGGGTTGTTCTTTCTCACCAACCTGGCCGCTCCGGTCCTTGGATTCGTGGTCGGGAGGTGGTCGGACCGGCTGATCGACCGGCTGTCGCTGTTTAGGGTCGGTGCGGTGGTGGGCCTGGTCGGGTGGGTCGTGATGGCATTCACCACCGAGGTGTGGATGGCATTCGTCGTCAACCTCACAGTGCTCGGGTTCGCCGGAGCGACGGGCTCACTGATCTTCGCCGCTGTGCGGGACCAACTGACCCGCGCTGCCACCGGCGCGGACAACCGGGTTATGTCCATGGTCCGGCTCGGGTTCAGTCTGGGTTTTATGACCGGCCCAGTTCTGGGTAGTGTGCTCGGCGGCGTGGCCGGGCTCCGGCTGACGCTGATCGCGTCGGGCGTGTGCACCGGGTTGCAGGCGGTGCCGATGATCGGGCATACAGTCATCCGCGCCGTGCCCGACCCAGTTGTCCCCCCGATGGCGCTGGCGGCCAGAACCTGTCGCGCCCACCGAGCCTGCTGCCCCTGCTGACGTTTCTCGGCCTGAGCGTGCTGGCGATGTGTGGCGACACGATCAGGTTCGCCTACCTACCGATCTACATGGAACTGCAGCTCGGCACCCCAGATTGGTTGCGTGGTGTGGTGATCTCGGCCCAGTCGGTCGGGATGCTCGTGTTCATTCCGATCATGGGTGTACTCGCCGACCGGTTCGGCGCGCACCGGCTGGTGGTGGTTAACGTATTGCTGGGGGCCGGGGCGAACCTCGCCTTCATGGCCGCCGGTAGCGAGTTGGTGCTGATTGCGGCGACCGTGCTCAACTCGGCGATGTGGGCGACTCTCGGCGCAAATCGGCATCACCGTGGCCCAAGACCTGTACCCAACCGGAATAGGCATGGCGTCGTCGCTCTACTTCTCCGCGATCCGGTTCTCCGCCGCCATCGGCGGCATCGCAGGCGGCCTGGGAGTCGGCTGGTTCGGTGTCCCCGGGGTGTTCCTGGTTCCCGCCTTGCTGTGCATGGTGGCCGCCCTCGGACTTCTGATCCAAGCCATAGTCAGGGCACCACGCCAAACACCCTCGTGGGGCATCAGGGTCGACAGCGAGAGTAAGGAGCGCCCCACTGCTGAACGACACGCGGACTTCTCGGTCGCGTCTAGACGCGGGTCCAAAAACCACGAATCAGAAGGTCCGTAGTTCAGGTCTCTCTCGGCCGCCACCGTTCCCGTGGGCAATGCGGGCATCGTCCGACATGGGCCCCAGCCACCTCTAGGACAGCGTGGACCGTCGAGACACCCCACTTGGCACGCTCATCACCGCTGACGCAGCGCTGGAACTACGTTGCATCGCTGGCAAGACGGCGGATCCTGCCGATCTGGATGCTGCGGAACCGCTTGTGGAGACCACCTCGACGGTTGAGATATGACGACGGTCCCCGTGACCCAGTTGCCTGACGCGCTCGAATCGTTAGCCCGCGTGGCAAACGGCGATCACGCGAATCGCACTTCACACTGTTGAAACCTGTACCGTGAGTCGACCGTCCACTGGGCACGTCAGCGGGTCCAGAAGT
>JBKOZG010000016.1:0-5939 GCA_046725775.1 Actinomycetota bacterium
CTGTCGTAGTCAGCCACTGGCCAGGGCACCTCGAAGTAATGCCGTTCGCGCCGACGCCGGAGCAATGCCGCGAGCCGTTGGCCGCCGATCATCGCCAACCGAAATTCGGCCGGATCGCCTTGGGCGATGTTCTCAACTACGTACACCCAAAAGTCTGTGTCGGTGAGCGCCGCGTCAACCTGGGTCGTCTCTAGCCACGGAGCCTGACCGCGGGGGACTCCTCCAAAAGCTTTGACTTCGATGGTTCGAGGTTGGCTCGTGACGTCAGCAACGCCACCACCGCGTGTGCGAGGGCCACCCGACCTGCCGCCCCTTCTAGCTTGATGATCCACTGGATCGCTGCCGACTCGATGGCCCGGTTCCCTACGATGGCGCCCACTTCGCCTTCCTACCCAGTTACCACCCGACTGCATTTCGGATACCGCAAGGCGCCCGTTAGCTGGCATTACGGCGAGATCCTAGAAGCGGACATCAACCGCGACACCCTCTGGCCGATGCTGGCTGAGCACGGCGGCATGCGTCCGATCGGGCAGGGTGGCGGTGGATGAAGTGTGGTCGGCCCTGCGGTTCCGGCCCCTCAAGGATGGTGAGGCGCCATTCACCGGCGGGCGCTGAACCGCCGCCCAGCTACCGGCGGTGGGGGCGATTTTTGTCGGCAGTCACGGCGACTACCCGCGGTTCCGCCACCTGTTCCCGGACCCGGCCCGGCGGGCGCAGGTGCTGGCCAGCTTCTTCACCGCCACTGTCCGCGACGCCCTCGCCTTCCAGGCGGTCGATGCCGCCATCGCCGAGGATGGCCGGCTGCTGGGAGTGGCAGTGTGGCTGCCACCCGGCGCCCTCCCCTGGAGCACCCGGCGCAAGCTGCGGTCGGTGCCGATGCAGCTTCAAATGGCCCGGTTGGCGCCCCGCTCCTTCTTCGACTTCGCGCGCATGGGGGCGAACACCGAGCGCCTGCACCCCCACGAGTGGCACTGGAACCTGGAGACCATGGGCATCGCCCCGGCCGCCCAGGGTCGTGGCCTTGGCACCCGGCTGATCGCACCGGGGCTGGCCCGTGCCGACGCCGAGCGGCTGCCCTGCTACCTGACCACCGGCCGGGCCGAGAACCTCCGCTTCTAACAGCGGTTCGGCTTTCAGGTGGTGGCCGACAAGCTAGCGGTGGTCCCTGGTGGCCCCACCTCCTGGGGCATGCGGCGACCTAGCTAATCCTGGGCCTCGCGCAGCATCCCCTCCGTCTCGGCCGCATAGCTCGGCATTCCAAACCTGCGGTAACTGGAGAGCGCCTCTCGCAGCAGCTCGGCGGCCCGGGCGCGGTCACCAGTACTGTCGCGGTCGAGCAACATCCGCGCGTGCAGGCGGCGCAGGTCGGTCTGTTCCAGCCGGTCATGCATGCTCTTCGCATGATGTTCGGCTATCGCGAAGTGGCGCTCTGCCGCCTCCCAACGGCCACCGGCCGCGGCCGCCATGCCGGCACGCGTCCGCACCAGACGCCCGTCGAAGCTGATCCAGTCAGGCCCCTGTTCTAGCGCCATTTCCACGAGCGGGGACAGCGCGGCAGCATCGTCCCGGAACCCGCACAGGTAGAGCCCCTCAACCAAACCGAACAGGCGGCTCCACGCGCCGTGGCTGTTTACCTTGTCAGGGGAGGGCAAGGTCGGCCGGGCCGACTGGTAGATCGTCAAGACTTCCTCGGCATGACCCAAATGCGCGAGATGACGTACCAGGATGGAGGTACTGCTACCGGAGTGCGCGCCGGCCGGCTCCAACTTGACCGCGCGGCGAAGCTCCACGTCGGCGCGTTCGGCATCACCGCGCCAGTGGGCGGCGAGCCCGACGCAAAGATGGCCCACATAGCGCCAGGGCAGGCTGCCCCGCTCGCAGATGTCGGCCATCTGTGGTCCGAAAGTCTCGAGCAACTCCAGGTCGGCCAGCGTAACCGCCTCGCGGGCACGGTAGAGCAGCAGCATGAAGGTCGCCCCGAGGTGGCCCAGCCGTTCAGCAATGGCCATGGTCTTGTCGGCGAGCCGGATTGCCTGCTCTCGGCTGCCTAGCGCACCGTCCTGGTAGATGACGAATGCGTGCACACTGCACAGATCCCATAACGCGCCTTCACGCTCGAACACGGACGCCGCCCGCAGACCGGCAGAAACGCCGTCGAGGAACTGGGCGTATTCGAAGTGGTGGATCGTCTGCATGTGCAGCACATCAGCGAGCGCGCGTTCATTGCCGACCTGGTCGGCGAGCGCACGCGCCTGGTCGAACATCCCTTTCGCCCTCACGTAGTCATCACCCATGGTGACCGCCCAGCCCATGGCGCTGAGCAGACGCGCCCGGTCCGCGCTCGCAATATCACCGAGGGCAGCGAGCGCGCGCTGGGCCGCCTGAACGGCTTCCCTAAGCCGAGCAGTCCAAGTCAGCTGCGACACCATCGCCCACGACAGCCGACCAATTGCGTCGGTTCGCGCCAGCGCCTGGTAGAGATCCAGTGCCTCGTTCATCGTGCGCAGCGCGTCGTCCCACCGGCCCACGCTTCGCAACGCCATGGCGAGCCGCTCCAGCAGCTCTGCTCGAGTGTCCTTATTGCCCAGTTCGACCAGCGACAACGCCTGGTCGAAGTGGGCGACAGCGTCGTCGAAGGCAGCAGCCTCCGCCGCTCGCTCCCCGGCCATCGTCAGGTAGCGCACCAATCGGGGCCGGTCACCTGATCGGCCGGCCCGCGATAGGTGGTGGGTGAGGTCCGCGGCGTGTTCCTCGAGGTCGTCGGCGTAGCGACGCTCGATCGCGTTGGCGGCTTGTAGATGCAGCCGCTCACGTTTGAGGGTGGACACGTCAGCCAGCAACGTCTGCCGGATCAGCTCGTGACTGAAGACCAGATTCCCATCACCCTTGACCGGCGCAATGAGCCGGGCCTGTTCGGCTTCCTCAAAGGCGTCGATAAGGGTATCCGTATCCACGCCGGCCACCTCTCCGACGAAATCAGGGGCGAATACGCGGCCGGACACCGCCGCCGCGACCAGCGCCTCGCGAGTGGAGCGGGACAGGCGCGAGAGCCGCGCCCCAACGACGAGCCGGATGCTTTCCGGCACCGACGCCTCGTCGACCTTAAGGTCCGGTCGTACCCGCCCGCGCTCATCGAGTAGCACACCCGACTCCGCCAGGTGCAGGTACAGCTCCTCGACGAAGAACGGGTTACCCTCCGTCTCGCTATCGATAACCCGGACCAGCCCCTCTGGAGGGGGCTGCCCGACCAGGGCCTCGACCATGGCTCGGACGTTCCCAAAGGACAATCGGCGCAGGCTGATCCGGTCGATGAGCCGCCGGCGACCGAGTTGGCTTATCACGTGTGAGAGCGGATGCGATATGTCGATCTCGTCGTCTCGGTAGGTGCCGATGATCCGTACGGGCATCTCGGGCAGCAGGGGTGCCAGGTACTCGGTCAGCAGAAGCGTGTAGTCGTCGGCCCAGTGCAGGTCCTCGAGCACTAGCAGCAACGGCTGCGTTTGGGCGCCGCGGGCGACAAAGTCTCTGAAGCTGTTCCACAAGTACCGCCGGGCCAGCTCCGGCGGCAGCTCCAGGGGCTCGGGGATGTTGGGGAAGAGGCGGCGAAGCGCGGGCGCGATGCGGGCGATCTCCGGGGCGACATCGCCGAGTGCCTCGCGCAGCGCGAGCGGGCTGCGTGGACTGGAAATCACCTGCTCGATCATCTCCACATACGGCAAGTACGGCGGCACGCTGTCCATTTCTACGCAGTGGCCGGTCAGCACCCGCATGGCGCGGGCCTCCGCCTCACCGCCGATCTCGGCGACCAGCCGGGACTTCCCCACACCGGCCTCGCCAGCGACAACCGCGAGTCCGCCGTGGCCAGCCATCGCCTCGTCGACCGCCCGGCGCAAGTCCGCTTGCTCGCTATCCCGACCTACCAGCGGTGTCAGCCGGGGTGCCACAATGCTCGGACGCTGCACCGGTGCAGCCTGGCCCAGGGACACCTCGAACAGCCGCCACCGCTCGTCGAACCCCTTCAGCCAGAACAGTCCCGAGTCGACGAACCGCCACTTCCCCTCCGGCTCGGCCTGCTGCCGAACTACATCGGACACCAGGATCTGACCACCCGCTGCTTCGGCAGTGATTCGGGCCGCCACGTGCACTGCCTGTCCGTACAGCAGACCGTCGCGATCGCTGACCTCTCCGACGTGGATGCCGATGCGGACCCGGACCCGGCGTTCAGCGTCGGAAGCGTTGTGCTCCTCAAGCGCACGCTGGATGCCGACGGCGCACTGGACTGCGGCCATTGGTGACAGGAAGGACAGGAGGAACCCGTCACCGAGGAACTGGCGCTCCTGGCCACCGCAGCTGCCGAGCTGATCCCGCACGATTGCCGCGTGCAATCCCAAGATCTCGTTGGCGAGCGGATCCCCGCGGGTCCGCCGGAGGGCGGTGGACCCCTCCATGTCGGTCATCATGATCGTGAGCGTTTCGGCCGAGTGGCCGGTATCGGACAAGGGTCCACTCCTCCGCTGACCTGCTGTCAAGACTAAGGCGCGTCCTGTCGATTTTGCCAACCGGCGGGCTCGTTGATCACAAGGCGGTGCTTTGAAGCGTTAGCAGTTTGCCGCGGTTCTCGAAGAGGCCTGGGTGGACTTTAAGTCTTGTGGGCTTGATTCTCGATGGGGTCCATTGCCTCAGCCGGCGTTCCATCGAGGCCGCGCTACACCGCAAAGCCCAGGCAGCCGAAGCGGCCAGGTGCTCGGAGAAAGAGCACCGCGTGGTGATCAGAGGCCGAGTTGTCAGGATGGCGAGTTTCATCAGACCGGCAACGCGATCATGTTGAAGCTGCGCCGCGAGCGCGATTGGGTGCCCGGCAATGTCGCCGGCTACACCATCGCCGCGAGCCGCGCCAACACTTCGACGACGCCGTCGACGACCTCGAGTGGACCGGCCAGGCCGGTTGAAGACACTGAATACCAGAGCCGGCCCGGCCCGCTGCGTGCCGCATGCCGACCGACATACGCGCATCCGCCGTTATGAACAGGCTGCCCTTTGAGCTGCACACAAGGAACGGTTACCGGGAAGCAGTTGACGGTGACATGGGAGAAATCCGCCCTGTGGTTTGGGTGTCTGCCAGCTAGGGCTTTGAGTCCTTGTCCGCAATTGTGCGATTAGGTCAACAAACCGCCTGAGACAGAAAGGCCGCCATGTCTGTCATCCGTCGACATCCCGTCATCACTTTCTTTCTGCTCACCTACGCCCTCAGTTGGGCCGCCATTTTCTGGCAGAGCTTCTTCGCCCCCGGCGTCTTGGTCGCGGCACTAATTGTCGTATCCCTGACCGAAGGCGTCGCCGGCCTGAAGGCCATGGGGTCGCGGTTAATCCGGTGGCGGGTGAGCTGGATCTGGTACGCGCTGGCGCTCAGCGTGCCGCTGGCGGTCACGTTCGCGGCAACAGGCCTGAACACCGCTTTTGGCGCACCCGTCCCGGTCATCGCCGAGTTCAGCGTCTGGTACGGCCTGCCAATGGCGGTTGCAATAAATATGGTCAACCCCCTCAACGCCCAGCTCCCCGAGGAGGCCAGCTTCCGGGGCTGGGCCCAGCCCACCCTGCAGACCACCCGGACACCACTCGCCGCCACCGTGCTGATGGCCATCGGGGTCGCCATCTGGCATCTCCCGTTGACCCTGATGCCGCAGTTCGGGTCGAGCCCGATCGAGACCCTCGCCACCATCGCCGTCACCTTCTGGTACGCCTGGTTGTTCAACCACGCCTCGGGCAGCGCGTTGCTCACCCTGATCGCGCACGCGACCAATGGCACCATCGAGACCAGCACCCTGTGGCCGGCCGGTGCCGACACAACCCGGATGTTTTGGCTCTACACGCTGGTCTGGTGCCTGTTCGCTATCGGCCTGCTGGTCTTCAACCGTCGGTTCTGGACTCAACCGCCAGCA
>JBKOZG010000245.1:0-5093 GCA_046725775.1 Actinomycetota bacterium
AAATATCAGTTACTGATCTTGTTGCGGGAATGGTTTCTGCATCCGAACGGCGCGCTTCCGGCGTACGAGTGGAGCTTCGACGACGTCAACCCTCCGGTGCATGCCTTGGCCGCGCTTCGGGTGTTCGTCATTGATGGTGCCACCGATCTCGACTTTCTCGAGCGCGTCTTTCAGAAACTTCTGCTCAACTTCACCTGGTGGCTCAACCGCGAAGATCCCGAGGGCAACAACCTTTTTGGTGGCGGTTTCTTGGGGCTGGACAACATCAGTCCCATCGACCGTTCCCACCTGCCCCCGGGCGTGAAACTTGATCAAGCAGACGGCACGGCATGGATGGGCTATTACTCCGGTGCGATGCTCGCGCTGGCGGTCTTGCTTGCAGAGCGGGATTCTGTCTATGACGACATGGTTGTGAAGTTCTTGGAGCAACTGGTCTTGGTGATGGACGCGCTGGAAGCCTCCGGCTGCTATGACCCCAATGACGGGTTCTTCTATGACCTGCTCACCGATGCTGCCGGCGCCCGGAATCCGGTGAAGGTGCAGACTCTTGTCGGCGTGATTCCGACCTTGCCTGCGATGAGCGTGCCAGCTCGGAACACCGAACGAGTGCAACGCTTGCGTAAGCGGTTTGCCCGCCGGTTGGAAGCGGAGAATCGGAAGGTTTTGGATTGGCGGTTCCGCGGCGCCGGAGATAGCCGCCGCGCGCTGTTCTCCATTGTTTCTCCAGACCAGCTCGTGCGAATCTCCGCGACCTTGTTCGATGAGAATGCGTTTTTGTCGCCGCACGGGTTGCGTGCCCTGTCGAAGCGTCACTCAACGCCTTATCAGGTGCCCGGCATGCCCGGTGCAACCATCGAATATGAGCCCGCAGAATCTCGTACTGCGATGTATGGCGGCAACTCAAACTGGCGCGGACCGGTCTGGTTCCCGATCAATTATCTGGTCGTTCGTGCGCTGCTGCAGTATGACCAATTCTTTGGGCCGGAGTTCACGATCGAGTATCCGACCGGATCGGGCCAGCGGCTGGCCCTGCGTGACATCGCCGGTGATCTTGTCGATCGGCTGATCAGCATCTGGCTTCCCGGCCCGGATGGCCGAAGGCCGGTCTACGGGGGCGTCGAGCTCATGCAGACCGACCCGGCCTGGAAAGACAATCTCTTGTTTTACGAGTACTTCCATGGCGACAACGGCGCCGGTCTGGGGGCCATGCATCAGACCGGTTGGACGGCCCTGGTCGCAGATCTGTTGCTCGACCCGCCGCGCCGGACGCGCCGGATGATCTTCTACGACGACAGGGCGAGGACTCCCGCGGAGTCCCCAATCGCGGCTGGCCCAGCTGGCTAGCAGCAAGGACTTGGAAGCCACAGTTCATGCCATCGAAACTTTCTCAGAACTCACAACCCTATCTCTACGAGATCAACACCTGGCCCTGGCTTGAAGCGGTGAGCAGGAGCGAGGGAAAGACTGTCGATCTTGGATCGGTTCCCGATCGCTACTGGGATGAGATTGCCGATCTTGGGTTCGACGGCGTTTGGCTGATGGGAGTCTGGCAACGCAGCCCAGCCGGCGTCGCCATCGCATTGTCGAACGAGGACCTGCGGGTCAGCTTCGACGCGGCTCTTCCCGATTGGCAACCCCACGACGTTGTGGGATCTCCCTACTGCGTACGCGGCTATGTTGTCGATGATCATTTTGGTGGCCAAAGCGCGCTCGCCAGTGCCAGGCAGGCGCTCGCGGCGCGTGGTATGGGCCTGATCTTGGACTTCGTCCCCAACCACGTGGCTCCTGATCATCCATGGACATCGAGGAAGCCGGAGCTGTTCGTGGCCGGCAGGGCCGACGAGCTGCAAACGGACCCGAAGTCCTTTGTGGAGATTGACGGTCGTGTCTTGGCCAATGGCCGAGATCCTTACTTCCCGGCATGGCCGGATGTGGTTCAGCTGAACGCCTTCGTTCCGGCCTTGCGCGCTGTTGTGATCGAGACGCTCAGCGAGATTGCCGAGCAGTGCGACGGTGTCCGTTGCGATATGGCGATGCTGGTCATGAATGACGTCTTCGCCCGAACCTGGGGTGATCGCGTCGGTTCCGCGCCGGAGTCGGACTATTGGCCGACAGTGATCCCCGCCGTCCGCGACGCGTATCCGGGATTCTTGTTCCTCGCCGAGGCTTATTGGGATCTGGAGTGGGCGTTGCAGCAGCAGGGCTTCAACTACTGCTACGACAAGCGACTCTACGACCGGATTTTGCAGGGTCCTGCCGAGCAGGTGCGTCTTCATCTGCTGGCCGATGATCAGTATCAGCACGGCCTCCTCCGGTTCGTGGAGAACCATGACGAGCCGCGGGCTGTGTCGGCATTCGGCTCGGCTCGCTCGCGAGTTGCTGCCGTGACGGCGCTGACCCAGACCGGCGCTCGGTTGGTTCACAACGGCCAACCGGAGGGAGCGACGGTGCACCTTCCGATGTTCCTTGGCCGATACCCATCGGAGCCGACCGATCCTGATTTGATCAGCTTTTACCGCTCGTTCCTGACGGCTGTGGCCGATCCGACCTTCCGAAACGGTCGCTGGCAGCTCTGCGACCGATCAGGTTGGCCTGGAGATGACAGGTATCAAGATCTCCTCGCGTGGTGCTGGCAAGGCGACACGCGGTGGTTGATCGTGGTGAACCTCAGCGATGGCACGCGAGCCGGTGGGGTGCGAACACAATGGGCCGACCTTCGGGGCCGTCAGTGCCACCTCACCGACCCGACCCAGCACATCGCATTCGTACGCTCAGGTGATGATCTTGTAAACGGGTTGTTCGTCGAGCTTGACGCGTGGAAGTGGCACATGTTCCGCGTCGAGCCGCGCTGAAATGTGTCGAGAGGCAACTAGCAGCCTGCCGGGGTGAGGTACCGCGCGTGAAGTGCCGCAATGCCGCCCTCGTTGCCGGTGCAGTGATGGGCTCGGCGGCCGCTGTTCAACAGGCCCTGACAGTCGTGATCGTCGGCGTTTTCCGCCACCCAGATTGCTCGTCCATGTGGACGGTCATCCGATGGGGCAGAGAAATGCTAGACAAATTAGTGGGTTCGGGTCGCCCTGCCTTGGCAGCTGGAGGTCGGTCGGCAGCTCAGACGGCGCTCATGATCTTTCCGCAGGCCTGTTCCGTTGTCAGATAGCGGATGGCGTCGGGACCTACTCAGCGGATAGTCCTAGCACCGCGAGCTTTTGAGACTCGGGTGCTTTCAGCGTTGCGCTATGTAGCGGCGTGTGACGGCGATGTCCTGATCGCCGTGCCCTTGCGCGGTGAGCTCCTCGAAGGCCGCCCTGACGGCCGGCAGCAGAACGACGTGGGTACCGGTCGCCTCTGCAACGGCCGAGGCGAACGTGAGGTCCTTCACCATGTATCTGGCCACTCCTGAAGGGGCATAGTCCTCGGAGACGATACGGTCGCCGCGGGTTTCCAGGATGCGGCTGCCGGCGTAGCCGCCCGCCAATAGGCCAAACAGCTCAGCGAGGTCGATGCCGCTTCGGTCAGCGAGCACTGCGGCCTCCCCAAGCGCGAGAACGGTCGAAGCAACAATCATCTGGTTACACGCTTTCGCCACCTGACCGGAGCCGAGCGGGCCGAGATACACCGGGTTTCCACATGCGGCGAGCACTGGCCAGGCGTCACCGACATCGCGCTCGTCGCCGCCGACCATGATCGACAGAGTGCCCGCTTGGGCTCCTTCGCTACCGCCGGAGACCGGGGCGTCGATCACCCGAACCTTACCGCCGGTCTCCCGAGCCAGCCGCCGGCTGAGGTCCCGGATCCCGATCGGCGAGGAGGTCGAGGCGACGATCAGGAGCAGGTCATCGAAGCTGCCGGCGAGGATCCCGTGGGAACCGTTCAGCACTTCCTCGACCTGTGGCAGGTCGGGCAGCATCAAGACGATCACACCAACTGCGTCGGCCAGCAAGCGCGCGGTATCGTGCCAGACCGCTCCAGCCTCGATCAGGTCGTCGTACTTTGCGCGGCTCCGGCCGGTGATGTGAACGGGAGACCCACTTCGGAGGATGTTGGCAGCCATCGGGCGACCCATCACTCCGAGACCGATGACCCCCGTCGCGGTCGCCGCGTCGGTTGGTCGTTGAGACATGGCGCGAGTGTAGCGTAGGGCCCAGCCCAGCGAACACTGTTCAATACAGTGGATTCTGCCTAGAGTGTTTGGAATCAGACACCGACCTCCGCCGTCACGGGAAGGCGTCGATGTGATCAACCGATCCGAGCGGCTACGCGTGGTGGTCGCCACACCACTCGCGGAGCAGCACTGCCAGCTGATCGAGCGACTCGAGCCGCGGATCGACCTGATCCGTGACCAGTCGTTGTACCCGACGATGCGGCACCCGGCCGACTTCTCGGGCGACCCGTCGTTTCGGCGCACACCGGATCAGCAGCGGGCATTCGAGGAGATGCTTGACTCTGCGGAGGTGCTGTACGGGATACCCGACGTCGACCCAGCGGCGCTGCAGCGGACCGCGGGTGCGAACCCCAAGCTCCGCTGGGTCCACACCATGGCGGCCGGGGGTGGCAGCCAGGTAGAGGCTGCCGGACTTAGCGGCGAACAGCTGGGCCGCATCGTGTTCACGACCTCCGCCGGTGTGCACGGCGGGCCGTTGGCGGAGTTCGCGGTCTTCGGTGTCATGGCCGGCGCGAAGGATTTGCCGCGGCTGTTGGCCCAACAGCGGGATCGCAAATGGACCGGCCGCTGGGCGATGAGACAGGTTTCGGAGATGACAGTGCTAGTCGTCGGCCTCGGAGGCATCGGCCGGGAGGTGGCCCGGAAGTTGTCGGGGCTCGGCGCCACGATCATCGGCACCAGCCGTCACGGCCGATCGACCGAGTATGTCGATCGGATGATCCGGGTTGAGGAAATCTCCGCCACCGTGCCGCAGGTGGACGCCATCGTACTCACTCTGCCGGGCACAGCTGCGACGGAGAAACTGATCGGCGCCGACGTCTTCGCCGCGGTCAAGCCGGGAACGATCCTAGTGAACGTCGGACGAGGCACCGTGGTCGACGAGGACGCTCTTCTTCCAGCCCTGCGCGACGACCGAATCGGCTTCGCCGCG
>JBKOZG010000262.1:0-4104 GCA_046725775.1 Actinomycetota bacterium
TCGCACGAAGCTCGAGAGCTCCAGGCGGGTGCCATCGTCGGGCGGCTTCAGCATGACGATCTCGGTGCGGGAGTCGGGAATGCCGCAGACCGTGTCCAAGAACTCGCCCTCGACGAACGTCCTGCCCTCGACCTCCAGGCCTAGCGCCACGAAGAAGGCGGTCACGACGTCGAGATCTGCGACCGTGAGGCCGACGTGGTCGAAGCGTCGTACATGTGACATAGGCCCCTCCCGTCGTCATATCGACCGTGCATCCGCCACGGTAGGCGTTCTCAGTACGTCTCGATGCGCGACCTCGGCAACGCACACTATCAGCCATGTGAGTGCGTTTCGGGGGATGCCCGCCGGTCCCGAATCCGGACCCGAAGGGCGTCGCAACTCGCGCCGGACGGAGACACCTGACAGTGTGAATCGGAATCAGGAGGCCGACGGCGTCTGGGTCCGGCAGAGCGAGTGGGCCTGGAGCAATGCCATCGTGGTGCGCGGAGGAGGGGGGTTGATCCTGGTCGATCCCAGCATCGACGGTTCCGATCTGAAGACGCTCGCCGATGACGTGGACCGGCTCGGCATTCCGGTGGTCGCCGGGTTCTCCACCCCATCCCCACTGGGACCACCTGCCCTGGCATTCCCGGTTCGGCGACGTGCCGCGCTACGCCACCCCCGCCGGCGCGGAGGCTGCCAGTGAAGCCCGAGGCGGGCGCAGAGGGTGGCGGCGGAGAGCGTCGGAACGATCAAGGCGAGCGTCGATCATGACCTGGCTGTCTCCGGCGCCAGCTTGGCATCCACCGCGTGGCGGATGGACTTGATCGATGAGGTACAGCTGTTCATCGCGCCGATCCTGGTCGGCGGGGGACAACGCATGTTTCCCGACCAGATTCGTCATCCCCTCGAACTGCTCGATGAGCGTCGCTTCGGTAACGGCATGGTGTTCGTTCGTTACGCCGTGACTAGCTGATCTGTAGTCTTGGCTATGGTCAGTGGGTTCGACCGCGACGACCTGCTCGTGAGAGATGTCCCGCTGAGGGTGCGGGTATGGGCCGGTTTCGTTGAGCCTCGGCGGCGGCCCGATTATCAGTCAGCGTCGATGCCTCGAGAGTTGCGTCGCCCACATTGAGGCCTGCTTTACCCGGGCGTTCAGCCGAAATGCAACGAGTCCCTGCGTTCACGCTTGAGCTCAAAGAAGTAGGGGTGGCGGGCCAAGGTGACGCTGGCATCCCAGATTCGACCGGCGTCTTCACCTCGTGGAATCCGGGTGATGACTGGTCCGAAGAACGCGGTGCCGTTGACGTGAATCGTTGGGGTTCCCACGTCCTTGCCCACCTTGTCAGCCGTCAGGTCCCTACGCAACATGATCAATTCGCGCAGCGAGCTGAAGCCCACGTCGGCTACTTAAGCTGCCCCCGGATGGCGCCGGCCTGGAAGCCAGCGTTGTGCAGGTTGACGTAATAGGCTCCGGGGTCGGAGGTGATGTCCGCAGCCAACTCCGCGCTGATCTCGCTGCAGCCGGATGTGTCCGGGCCCACCTCCTCATTGGCGTCAAGGTCGATGACGATCGGTCCTGCCTCCCCGCGCGGGGCTAGGTGGACGTGGCCGGCGAGCGGAGTGGCGATGCCCTGCCAGGAGAGCGTCCAGCAGAATTTGGTGCCGTCGATCGTATAGCTGAAGAAGCCGTGACCCCCGGCTTCGCCGCCCGCCGGCTCCTGCCCGCCATTAAGGGGAATCGAAGCGGCCGCGTTCGCCGGAAGGGCCAATGCGGCCGCGACGACAGCTGCCGATGCTGCGGTGGCTAGACGGGTGTGGACGGACATAGCGCCTCCCTCGGACAAGTGCACCCTCACGGGTGAACTGAACTCTCTCCGGAATATACGAGGCTGATCACCTCCGAGTTCGCTGTTGGATCAAGACACGCCGCGACGCGGCAGCCGAGACCGCATGACTGATGGTTCGTGGATGTCGGGCCGCGCGCCGGGCTCGTAGACCCCTGTTCAGCGCTTAACGGTTCGGCCCATCCTGACGGGGTCGGAGGCCGACACGGGGGTGAGGGTGATACCTTCCGGCGCGGGCACCTCGGGGACGTCGGACAGGTCGTGACGCATCACATTCTCGGCGAAGACCGCGGCCAGCCCGAACCGCGCGTACAGGCACTCAGCCGGCTCCGTGAGCGTCTGCGCGCCGACGCCGCAGCGGCGCGTGCCCGGCCCGGTCGCGCGCCCACTGCAGCAGTCACGTGCCCAGCCCCTGGCCGCGGCGTGCAGGGTGCACCATGCCAGTGGTGGTGACGCTGGAGTCGCCCAGGGAGACCGAGGCCGGCACAAGGGCGCCCGAGGCGTCTCGGGCCGCGATCGACTCCCCGATCAGCATCCTTCCGCGCAGCATCCGCTCCCCGGGGAACAGCGGCAGCCCGCCGTTGGCTTCCAAGCAGGCATCGGGGAGAGCGCGCAGATCGTCGACGGAATCGTCGTCCAAGGCGCTCCAGGTCAAGTCGTCGATCACGTGTTCACCCAAGGGCCGGACGTTCGACGCCATCCACCTCGCGGACGTGGACGCATCCGACGGCTGGCGTCCGGACCTTGAGGCGTTCGCCGGGTGCTGCCGCCGCCGGATGAACATTACGCTGACCTCGGCGCCTGTCACGTTCTCCCCTGCGACGGCCCGCAAAGCGGGTCCCCTACGGATCACCGGTGTTTTGGCAGCTCGCTTCCAGGTGTGAGAAAGGTTCCGCTGGAACGCCTCCCGGTTGGCGGTTCCGCTTCCGGGATCTCAATGCGGCGTCGGCAGTGGCCGTACGATCGTTTGGATCGCCCACGAAGATGGGTGTTTTCTCGCGATCGGTCACTTGCTAGTGGCAGCGCAGACTGCAGAAGGTAGGAGGGCCCGGTGCCAAGCTCACTGGTGAACGTCATCGCGATCATCGTCGGTCGCTTCGGTGCGACGTTGAAGCCATGCTGATCTATTCGATGAGCGTCTCGGTGGACGGCTTTATCGCCGACCGGGAGGGCGGGTTCGGGTGGTCGGTCCCTAACGAGGAGCAGTTTGTTTTCCACATCGCCCAGGTACGCGAGCTCGGCGGCTATCTGTGCGGCCGCAGGCTTTACGAGACGATGCTGGTGTGGGAGACGGATCCGTCGTTGCGCGACAACGAGCTCGGGGCCGCGTTCGCCGACGTCTGGTGCGCGATCCCGAAGGTCGTGTTCAGCCGTACGCTCGACAGCGTTCAGGGCAACGCCCGGCTCGCCGAGGCGTCGGTGACCGAGGAGGCCGCTGCGGCGCTCGATGCGACTGACAAGGACGTCTCGATCGGCGGCGCCGGCTTGGCCGCGGCTGCGTTCGAGCTGGGTCTTATCGACGAGTTGCGCATGTTCCGCTATCCGGTCGTCGTCGGTGGTGGCACGCCGTTCCTGCCGCCGGTCACCGAAGACGTTCGGCTGGACCTGATCGAGAGCAGGACGTTCGGCTCGCGGGTGATCTATGAGCGTTACGGGCGCGTCCGCGATGGGTCGGACTGACACCGCCGTCCGGGTCATCAGCGCCTCGCCGGACCGGGTATTCGCCGCGCTGACCGACTCCGACGCGCTTGCCGTGTGGCCAACGCCGGACGGATGACCGGCCGGTTCGAGCACTTCGATGCGCGTTCCGGCGGGTCCTATCGAGTGCCGGGGGTCGCCTTACCAGACGCCCGGATCAACGCCACCTCTCTTGCTGTGCACGTGTCGAGCGGCATCCGTGTGCCGATTGAGGCCGATGCTCCCGATATCCGGTGGACCAACTACAACACTTCCGACCTTGTTCGCCTGGTCGAGACGAGGACGAGGTCTGGGATGAGGATGCCGAGCTCACCGGAGTTGATCGCGAGGATCGCCGGCGTGGTGTGCAGGAAGGCCGCTTCAGCGCCGACCTGTTGCAGATCAGTGAGATCGGCCTTGCGCTGCCAGGACCGCGCCACCAGCAGCCCGGATTCGCCGACCGGCCACCGCGATCCGGTTGACCGCCTTCGCCAACAGCCCGGAGTCGGTCGGATAGGACACATTCGATGGAACCTGTCTCTTATACACATCTGACGCTGCCGACGAGTCTCGCCACGTGTAGTTCTCGGTGGGCGGCGGT
>JBKOZG010000021.1:0-6248 GCA_046725775.1 Actinomycetota bacterium
CACGATCGGATCACCGTGCTTGACGACGTCACCCGCGGCGGCCACCAAGCTCGCCGACCCAACCCGCCCGGTGCTGGACGCTTCGGGCTATTCCCACCGCGTCCTGGAGACCGAGGTCTGGGACAGCCACGACTACGAGCAGGGCCCGGCCCGCTTCGCAGAGCATCAGGCCGGCCTGGCGGACGGCCTGCCGTGGGCGAACCGCAGTAACCGCGGAGAGTTCTCCCAGCCCTATGCCGGGCAGCCCTACTTCGTCTCCGAGTTCGGCGGAATCTGGTGGAACCCGGATGCCTTGGACCGCGATGGCAGAGCCCGCACTGAGTCCTGGGGATACGGACAGCGGGTTCGTGACGAGGATGAGTTCTACCGGCGCTTCGAAGGGTTGGTCGCTGTCTTGCTCGACGACCCCCTGATGTTCGGTTACTGCTACACCCAGCTGACTGATGTGTTCCAGGAGGAGAACGGCATCTACCGGTTCGACCGGGCCAACAAGCTCGACGTCGAACGCATCCGCAGAGCCCAGCAGCGACCAGCCGCCTACGAGCGCGCCAATGCTGCAGCTGCCGAGCTGCTCAAAGCGGTGGTCAGAGTCGATCTCGAGGGGTTGCGCCATGACCGCATCCCGGGCTCGAGCAGTCCTCGACCTCGACGGCACCGGGGTGCACGATCAGCCGACACCTGTACGGCCACTTCGCCGAGCACCTGGGCAGATGCATCTATAGCGGGTTCGACGTCGGCGAGGACTCGTCTATCCCCAACCAGGGCGGCATCCGATCCGACGTCGTCGATGCCTTGCGCGCGCTGCAGATCCCCAACCTGCGGTGGCTGGGTGGCTGTTTCGCCGACGAGTACCACTGGCGGGACGGCATCGGGCCCAAGGCGGACCGGCCGCGGATGGTCAACACGCATTGGGGGAACGTCGAGGAGAACAACCACTTCGGCACCCACGAGTTCATGGCGTTGTGTGAGCTGCTGGGGGCCGAGCCGTACGTCAACGGCAACGTGGGCAGCGGCACGGTCCGGGAGATGAGCGAGTGGGTCGAGTACCTAACACGAGACGGTGACAGTCCGATGGTTACCCTGCGGAAGGCGAACGGGCCGGAGCGACCCTGGCGAGTGCCGTTCTGGGGCATAGGCAACGAAGCCTAGGGCTGCGGTGGTCGAATGCGCGCCGAAACTCATTCCTACGGTTCCACGGTCAGCGGCCTCCATCGTTTCGCTGAGTGACGGCAATCCACCCTTCGGTGCGATTCTCCAGGGCGACGATGTCTTCCGCCGCCAGGTTCAGGCCCATGCCGTGGTTGAGGAATTCCGCGGCTTCGGTGGAGCTGAAACGCAACTCTCCTGAGCGGAGCTCAGTCAATTTGCCCCTGGCGCGCAACCGGGCCAGGGTCAAAGTGGATCCTCGCGAGTGGAGACGACCAGGCGAATCCGCGACGGAAGATGATCCAGCAGAAAGGCGAGTGCTGCATCAATCTGTCTTGAATCGATGACATGGTAGTCATCCAGCACCAGGGTCATGCTTTGCGCGGTGGTGGTCACCTCGTTGAGCAGGCCCGTCAGAATCGACTCGGCGGGCGGTGGTTGGGGAGTTCGGAGCAGCCCCAACACCCCTCTTCCAATATTCGCATCAATCGTCTGCAACGCAGCCACGAGGTACGCCAGAAAGCGTGTGGGCTCACGGTCCCCTTCGCCAGCGACAGCCAGGCCACCGGTCGTTCGGAAACGGCGGCCCACCCGCTGACCAGCGTGGTTTTCCAAAGCCGGCGGGAGCAGCGATGAGGGTCAGCTCACGGCGCGTGCCCTGGTTCAACCGCTCGATCAGATGGGGGCGGTGGATCGTCTCAGTTCGAGGCGGGGGACATACAGTCTGGTGGACAGGATTGTCGTGGACACGAGTTTCCCGCCTTCGCTTGCACCGGCATTGATACCGCTGGCTCCGGATACGCAGCACGATACCGATGAACGATGGATGGTTGTTCGCACCTGACGCGCATCGTATGCGTTGATCAGTGCGAATTCGAGCTGCGAACACCCTCCGGGGAAATATTGATCTGCGAGCAGGTCCGCCACCTCATTGCGGCGCTGCAACCCCCGGCTGGCCCAGCGCGGTTGATATTGGCCGACGCTGCTACGCGTGATTACGGCTTCAACGGCTGAGCTGTAGGCGTGGCGCCTAGGACCTGGCGGATGCTCTCCACGACCTGTGCCGGCTGCTCGAAATGGACAGCGTGGTCAGCGGAGCCCAGGCGGCGAAGATTGCAGCGACCGCCGTCTTGCGGCCTCGATCATGTGTGCACCAGGGGAGAGCCGGGTGAGCCCGGCTCACGAAACGAGCACGGTGGCCTGCACCGGCATTTTCAGGAGACAGTGCGGAAGACAATCGACCGGTCGAGCTGGCGGACCACCTCGTACCTACGGCCGCCGTGGGTCTCGGCGGACCACAGCTCAGCGATGTGCTTCTCCTGGAGGCGATTGGTGTCATCGAGGAGCACATACGCCTCGTTGGCCAGGCGGTCGGCCAACACAGGGAGGGCCGGGTACCGTGCCTCGGGCGCGGTGTCCCCGACCGGTCCGTCGACGAACAGGAGGTCGACGCCGGTCACGTCGTCGGAGAGCACCGACCGGTCGAACCACGGCTGCCTCGCTCGACCCGGCAGGTCGAGGTTGACCAGCGGCGCGGTCAGCACCGCCGCGCGGTGCTCTAGTCCGAGCTCCTCAAGCCGGCCACGGGTCTCGTCGGCGTACTCGGAGCTCGACTCCAGGGACACGATCCAACCCGGAGTGCCGCGCTGCTCCAGCGCGAGCGCGAACCAGACGGTGGAGCTGCCGGACCCGCACTCCAGGATCGTCGAGACGCGGCCGAGCGAGATCTGGTCGAGAACCCACACGAGGGTGGCGCCTGTCAGGGCCCATCCGCCGAGCTCGGGCATCGGACGGTCGTGGTGAACGAGGCGCTGGTAGACGCGGCTGAGCTCGGCCGTGACACTCGGGGTCCGCTGGACCGACACTTGCACGCCATGGACGTCGCGGCGCATGCGGCCGAGCAGCTCGTTGTGCGCATCCGCACGGCGTGCCACGTACTGCCGGGTCGAGCCGATCTGCTCCAAGTTCTGCGCACCCTGGCGCTCGACCTGTGCGCCAATCCGGGCGACGCTTGCGTTCAGGGCCCTTGCCCAAAACACGACCCAGCCGAACATCGACGCCACCGCGACCGCGAGCGCCGCAATCGCGAGATCGGCTCGGCCGACCAGGCCGAGGACGGCGGTCGCGGCCGTCGCGACGGCGACGACATATAGCACAATGCGGCGGTTGAACACGTACGGCCTCCTAGTGCGGGAACGAGCCGACCCTAGTGCATCCGCAGGATGGCAGTAAGCGGCCGGACTGCACCTCGAAGGCCGCGGGTGGCAGCCACTGGGCCGCTCGCATACCGCATCAGTGGACAGCCTGCTTCGTGGCAACAGCCGGGATTGGAAGTGCTAATCTCCAGCGGAGTTGTCTGGACGAACCGTGGTCATCGCAAATCAATTACTTGGCCACGATGACGCTCTTTCATGCGATCGGGGTATTCGTATTTGCCGATCTTCGGATCATGGACTACGCAAGTCGCGGGACGTGTCCGTCCCACTCAATGCGCCGCTTCGAGAGGTACCAAGACTTCCCGTGATCGTTGTTTCCCTGAAAGAAGAGCCAGGTCGCGCCGTCGCGAGGATCGACGAAGATGCCCGGATGGCCAGACTCGCTCGAGTTCCATTCGCCGCTCCTTCCGTTGGCGAGGAACGGTTGATCACTCATCCGGCTCCAGGCGAGTCCGTCCGGGCTGAACGCTACGCCGATCTGCTGAGGCTCGTTGTTGTAGGCGCCGGCATAGAACATGACGAAGGTGTCGCCCCGCCTACAGATCGTGGGGGCCTCGATACAGTTCTTTTCCCAAGGCAACTCCGGTCGGAGAATGCTCTGCGGCGAGCGTTGCCTCCAATGCTTCGCGGATAGGTCGCTCGCAAGCGGAGCGCTGTGAGCACCGAGCATTTGAACCTTGTACTGCGGATCGCGCGTCGCCCAATAGCAGAACAATTCGTTCCCGACAACGTGTGCTTCGGCATCGATAGCGCGACCGCAGTTCCAGTCGCCCGTGGGACGCAAGATCGGGTTGTCGGCGGACCGTTCGAACGTCACGCCGTCGGTGCTCGTGGCGTGGCAGATCGCGTCGCGAGGGCCTCTGCCATAGGTCTGGTAAAAAAGGTGAACGCGGTCGCCCAAAACGATCGCGCCACCGGCACATATACCCTTCGCCTCAGCATCGCCGTGCGGCTCGAGTTCGGCGACAGTCGCCCAGTTCAACAGATCCTCGCTCGCCGCGACGGCCTGGCCCCATCGGTCGTCGCCGCGCTTCGGTGGAATCGAAAAATACATCAGGTAGCGACCGCCGAAGAAGACGACGCTCGGATCTTTCGAGAACGGAATGCCGCGTGATTGGTCGGCCCACTGCATAGGGTCATCCCTCTCTGTGGTCTCGGGTTGTGAATGTCTTGCGAGGAGCACGATCGGCGTCGTCGCACCTAGAAGGCCGATAGCGCCGGTGAGCACTTGGCGGCGGGTGACTGGTGGAGAAGGGTCCATGGCGAGATACAGCGTAGGGCTGCTAACTCACCGAGCATCGACAGGGCCGTTCAGGCACAGCCATGCTCCTCGGACGCGCACCGCGTGCGATGGGCTCCAAAAGGGCTCCCGGTGTGCCGCCAGATGCCCGTAGCGTGGCCAATGCCCATGCGCCCGGTGCAGGCCTTGTCGAGGCGGCGAGCGCTCAAGGGTCGAGGGTGCGTGAACGGAATCGAGGAACGGCCATGAAGCAGCCCATTTTTGACTTTTCCGACCAGGTCGCGGTCGCCACCGGCGCGAGCTCCGGCATGGGTGCCGTCACCGCACGCCGCTTCGCCGAGGCCGGCGCGGCAGTCGTGTTGGCCGACGTGAACGAAGCCGCGCTGGAGACCGTTGCCCGCGAGCTGACCGACACCGGTCAGGCGGCAATCGGAGTGCGATGCGACGTGGCCGACGAAGCACAGGCGGCGGCGATGATCCAGGCCGGGGTCGAGGCGTTCGGGCATATCGATGTCGCGTTCAACAACGCCGGCATTCAGGTGCCCGACACCGATACCGCGGATCAGACGGCGGAGGAGCTCGATCGCGTGGTCGCGGTGAACCTACGGGCACGTGGACGGCGATGAAGCACGAGCTGGCGCAGATGCGCACCCAAGACAGCGGCGGAGCGATCGTGAACTGCTCGTCCCCGGTCGGCCTTGTCGGTGACGCCGGCCGAGCCGCCTATGACGCCACCAAGCACGGCGTGGTCGGTCTGACTGCGAGTGCCGCGCTCGAGTACGCCGCCCGCGGCATCCGCGTTAACGCCGTTTGCCCCGGCACGACACCCCCATGGTCGCGCGCATGATCGAGACCGGTGACCTGGACCTCGACGCCAACCTGGCCCCGGCTGCCAATGGCACGGCTGGGCACCCCCGACAAGATCGCCTCCGCCGTCCTCTGGCTGTGCAGCCCAGGCGTCAGCCTCGTCACCGGCGTCGCCCTACCCGTCGACGGCGGCTTCACCGCCCAGTGACGCAGCCTCGACGTCCAGACTGGCGAGGTGAGGCCGAAACAGTAGCAACAACAGGAAGCGATGAAATCCATGACCGACTGGACCCAAGACGAGCTTGCCCGCATCGGCGACGCCGACGAACTTGACATCAGCTCCTACCGTCCCAACGTTGGTGGGATGGCCGGGCGTGATGGCGCCGGGAATGATGAACTGTCCGACATAGATGCTGTCCGCAGCGAGGGTGTCGTGGATCAGTCGCCCGTAGGCTCCCTCAGCGGCGAAGGCGACGTGGAGCCCCTCGGTGCCGAACCTGCGGGCGGCGGCCGTACCGGCCGCATCCGCGCTCTTCATACCCAGATCTTGAAGCGGTTGACCGAGGTTCACCGCGTGGACCGCATCCTGTCTGGCTGGCAGACGGCGCTTGTGGGGTTGGTCAGCCTGCCGGCGTATGTGCGTCGGCCGGTCAGCTGTGCGTGTTAGGTCTGGCTCTCGGGCAGCTGGTCGCGGGTTCTCTGTCGGACCGTTTCGGTCGTCGCAGACCGCTGTGGGCATCTCCGCCTACGTGGCTACCTCGCCCTGTGCGCCGCCAACCCCACGGTCGAGGCCCTCGTCGCTCCTCGGTTCGTGCAGGGCTTGCGGGTGGTGTAGGGAC
>JBKOZG010000255.1:0-4220 GCA_046725775.1 Actinomycetota bacterium
CCCCATGACCAGCCAGCACCAGCTCGGTGATCGCCTCCAAATCGATGGCATCGGTCTTGAGCCGGCGCCGACCCTGCACCCGCCGCTGCTCGGCCACCCGAGCCGGGCTAAGCGCCACAACCTCCCAGCCCGCTGGCCAGACCCCAGATCCCAGCAGCGGTCGGTGATAGTGCCCGGCTGCCTCCACCCCGACCTTGACCGGACCGGCCGGCAGCACCGCACACACCCGCTGCAGCACCGCGGCCAATGCTGGCGCGGTCATCGCAAACCCAGTAGGACCGAACAACCGGTGACGGTCCGCGCCCCGTGACCAACAACACGGCCGTGTTCTTCCCGACATCGACCGCGACCACGCTCGCGGCCATGACGGGTGCACCATTGAAAGACATAACCCACCTCCGGAGGGCGTCAGGAGGACCGGCGCGTCAACGCCAGATCCTCAAAGGAACCAGATGGATCCCTTCTGACACCTCCGGAGGTGTTTTGGGAAGAGGTCTGACTCAGGTCATATCAGTCAGAGTGGGCCCCGTGGGACTCGAACCCACAACCTACGGAGTGACGGGAGTACATCGTTCACCGCGGGCGATGCCAGTTGCCAAGCGTCCACTCCCAGGACCAGACCGGGCGACTTGTGGTCAGTTTGGAAGGCTCCGTGACAGTATCGTGGCGGCCTGAGCGACGCATTACGAGTCGCAGCAAGGCGTTGGGTGAACCTCAACTACGCCTACGCCCGTTCGCTGGCGTCCGCGGTAGTCGAACTAGGGGTTCGGTCGTGGCTGCCGCCCGTCTCAGCTTGGAAGACCTAGACGGACGGATACCGGCACACAGTCGACGTGATTGGACGAGGCGGCGGCTAAGAGGTGAGCATTCGGCGTTTGGCGACAGCCTGGCCGCGTTATGGGGGAAGATGGTGCTTCCCGTGCGGCGGCGGATCGGAAAAGCCGAGCGCCGCTTCCTCGATCTCCCTATCGGTCCCTGTCAGGCGACCATTGTGCTGTCGCATGTTTTCCTCCCACGACGGAACACTGAAGATCTCAAGAAATGTATTTGGTCGATCGCCGTCGCGGTACAACTCCCAGCGTGTGGCGCCGGTTCGGCGTCGAGACTGGCGGAGGTGGTCCATTGCCGCCAGGAAGGCAGCCTCCCGTTCTGGTGTGACGGTGAACTCGACAATCACCAAGACGGGTCCCGTGTCTGGTTGGGGCTCGACGGCCAGCCGCGCTTCCTGCCAGTAGATGGCCGGCTCACGGTCCAGGTGACCGGTCTCCGGCACTCTCAAGAAGACTCCGCCGACAACGTCCAGCCTTTGGAACGAAGACAAAACAGGAACGCTCAAGTCCCCTGTTAGCCCTCGCCAAGGCCGGCATGCGACTCAGTTCCCGCCTGCAACAGTTGCTTCTCAAGCCGCCGATAGTCCTCCAGTACCTTGTGGCCGTACGGCGTCACAAGGGGACGGCTGCGGGTCCTGGATGAGCGGACCTGGAATGGTGGTCGGCAGTTCCTTCGCGAGTCCCGCGTTTACCAGCACCGCTGTGATCGGCGCAGGAAACGCATTCCACGCATTCTGATACTCAACAAGACCCTCTGTATGTGCCACCCGTAATTGCTCAGGGGGAAGAGCTTGAAGTCGCAGATCGATGCTGGCCAGCTCATCTAGCACCTGAATGTGCGCCACCTCGACATTGGGCAGGACCTGGAACTCGACGATCGCGTCGTTGATCTTCGCAGGGTCGATCATGCTATCCCGCAGCGCCTCGGCAATTCGCCACCTCTTTTGCTCAAAACTTGTCCGGTAGCAAAGGTCGATCGGGTTTAGCATCAGCGACCTGTGACGAGGACTTTCCTGAACCGTGCGGGTAAATAGCTCATCACCAACGTCATGAGCGACCATTTCGATCAGCTTGCCTGTGGCAGCGGCCTGCCGCTTCGCTGCATCCAGGTAGAGCCTTCTGACAAAAGGGCCAATCACTGGTACCAAGTCGATACCGCCCTCAAAGCACTGCGCTTGCAAGCGATTCACTGGGCGTAGGTGGGTCGAGGTCATTCACCTGCACATAATCCCGCAAGCATGTCCCCGACGCATGCCACGGAGCCTCTACTTGAGCCAGAACCTGTCGGTTTACCACCCTGTGTGCAATGTGGCAACGATTCAGCACGCCGCCAGCGGCGACCGATGTGCTCTGACAGCATCAAAGCCCAACCAAACCCAGAGAAGGGAATTCTATGATTCGCAAGCATCGCGGCACAGCAGCCGCGATCTTGGGGGCTGCGATCATCGTGAGCGCCTCCGCCGTCGCCTCGGCTGAGGCTGCTATCGGCCGCCCACTCTTGGTGGGCCTTGGCGAGCCCCCACACCTGATTCGCTGTCAGGTTCAGTCCGCGGAACACGGTGCGGAATGGGTGTCGGCATAGATTCCGTCCAGTAGCTGCTGGCGTACATCAGCAGGGAGCCGTACTTGTGCCTTGCGTCGCCCGCGTGCCCTGGCGTCGTCGCTTTGGAATCGGCGGCATTCAGCGCAGCTACATCCCGCGTTCCATCTCGTAATGGTGCCGTGGGCGGCACGAGTGCCGCGCCGCCGGCTCTCGGACTTGGTGAGGTCGCGAACCTTCTGCAGTTGCACAACCGTCCACGGCGGCTCAGCGATTAGGCCGAGGGAGAGCCAACGCCCGATGACCGGGGGCGACACATTGCAGACGGCAGCGGCTTGGCGGACAGAGGAGAGGGAGCCGTCCTCTATCTGCTTACGCCGGCTCACTGTCCGAAGGTTAGCCGCCTTCATTTGCTCACCGGGCCGCGATCTGACAGGCACACCTGCAGTGACGTGCTCTGGCGTTGGGGCGCTGGAAGCTGTACATATACAAGGTGGTGGAAATCCCGTCGATATCCCTGGAGGGTCGTATGGCACAGTCCGTCTACAAACTCTGGCAAGCGCGATTCACCGAAGCGTGGCACCAGCTTTCGGAGGAGGAGCAACAGCGCTTGCTTAGCCAGGTTATGGAGGCATTGAATACAGCCGGGGGCAAGGAGCTGGTCCTGTGCTCTGCCGCTTGGTCCAACGAGCGATGGCCTTGGTTCGGTGTCGAGGAATTCCCCGACCTGGGGGCCGTGCAGCGCCACGAACAGATTCTGACCGACCTCAACTGGGCTCGCTATATGGACAGCCGCACCACGTTAGGGACTGAGTTCATTCCTCAGCAGTAAATCGGAACCTGTCCAAGAAGCGAAACATGACCCCCACCGGCGGAGTTATAAAGCGTCGACTGATTTGTCTGGTTCGCATGCACCAGTGGCACAACGATTGGGATGAGGATCGGCATCTAACCGTATGGACTTGTAAGCGCTGTTGTAAGACGAGGGGCGAACTCCGATGAGACTGGGGACCCCCGTCTCATCCCTGGGACCTGAGCAGGTGCCTCGCCGCACCAGAATCACCGCTCACCCTTGCGCCATTTCATGGCCCGCTCATAACCCACCGTGTCCAGCGCTCCAACGCCTTATAGTCCAGCGGCTCACCGTCCTGGCCAGCCGCCATGATCAACATTCCGGCTGCTACAGCAATATCCCTTTGCCCCGCACCATGCGCCCACAGGAACGGCACGGCGGAACTCCACCCAAATTGCTGGGCACGCACCAATGCCTCGTGCGCCGTCCGCCACTAAGGAGACGGGAACCGTTGCCCCGGGGGCCACGGATGCGGCAGATCGAAGAAGGCGTGCGGCTCAGCGGGACACTTCTCTCAACGCGGCCGTCTTTGACTCCGGACAGACCCCACATCGGAACCGGAGCCTGCGCAAGCTGGCCGCTTGGATGAAGCCATAAAGTTGGCTGTTTCATGACGGTGAAGTAGGGCGCCTGATCATCACCCACAAGGACGCCACTGACATGCTCGTTGATCCATGCATCGCCCGTGGACCAGAAACCGTCGGGCTGTCGAACCAAACGCTCCCCAATGACCTGCCCCGGCTCGGACGGACTACTGAACGGGTGAAAGGAAACCTCGACCGCCAGGGTCCCGAAAAGAGCGGACTCAACGTCTTCGTCGTCATGGAAGGCCCTTCGCATGTTGAGAGCGTTCATGAAGGGATGATCAAGCGGGCCGTACACGTTGTACTTCTTCTTAAGCGCTGCTCGGATTGGAACATCCGATGCAAAGACCCCGAAAACCATCGGATATACGCCGATGGCGCGACGCTGGGGGCCTGCTCGACGCGGGATGACG
>JBKOZG010000404.1:0-3234 GCA_046725775.1 Actinomycetota bacterium
ACCGCCCGATGATGGCCGCGATGGCTCGGATCGAGTCGCCGCGGGCCCGGCCGAGCGCGATCTCTTCCCGCTGCGCCAACGTTAGACACCGACCCTTGAGGTTCCGGCCTCGACGAGGTCTGACTCCTCCCACCGCAGCCAGCCAGCGGGTGCCTTGCTTGCGATAACTGCCGGCCGTGATCGCGGCATCGTTGATGAACTCACCAGCCGCCATGCCAGCCCAGAACACCTGATAGACCTCAGGAACCATCCGATAAGAGAACCGCACCACAACACCCTCCGAACTAGGAATGTTGCGATCACTGCGAGAACCCGGGGGTCGACTTACGGGTCGCTTGTCGATCCGCTGGCTCACTCGATGACGGCGGCTCGAAAGCAGTGAGTTCGGTATGGGAGATCAACGGTGCTGGCGTCTGGGAACTGCGCAGCGATGAAGGCGGTGACCTGGTCCCTGATCCGTTGCTGCTTGTGCTCTGATGCGTTGAGGTAGTAGCTGCGTGTCGTGACCAACTCGGCCAGATCGACCACCGGCATCGAGTCTGCCCAGTCGAACGTGATCGCGTCCACCGGCCCGAAGGCCGAGCCGAGCACGGGCGCATGTCGAGTCGCATCGTCCGCTTCCTCACCCGCCACGGTGTGCCAGATCTCGGCCAGCTCGGCGACCCACGCCACTCGGACGTCGAGGAAGTTCCACACCCACCCGGCCCTGCCGCCCGGTTTGAGAATGCGCGCGGTCTCGGTCGAGCCGGCGGTCGGTTCGACCCAGTGCCAGGATTGGGCGAACGTGATCAGGTCAGCCGTGTGATCAGGCAACCCGGCGGCCTCGCCGGTCCCGACCTGTGTCTGGACAGTGGGCAGTTGGCGGCTCAACTGCGCGAGCATGTCGTGCGACGGATCGACGGCTATGACTGCGAACCCGTGCGCTAGCAGCGCGGCGGTGAGCTTCCCGGTACCCGCCCCGACGTCGACAACCACGCCTGCTGCGGGTGTCCCCTCCACTAGCCAGGTCACCGCCCGATCGGGATACGCCGGTCGCAACCGGTCATAACGCTCACCACCAGCGGCGAATGCAGCGCCCAGACGCCGGAACGATTCAAGTCGTTCCTTGGTCATCGGGTCGCCCTCCATTGCGTTGATCAGCCAAGGGCACTCCCTCGCAGCGTGCCACCCGAAAGCGGCTGCCACTACCAAAGTCTTGGTGACGGACGTCGACTCGCCAAGACGTTCGCTCAAGGTTCCGCTTGCGGAACCGGCTGGGCACACCTGCAGAGGGCCGGCACGGGTTAGCTCCTGGATGAACATTCATCGTTTCCGCGCCTTGCATGCTGCGGGCGCCACGTTCGTTGAGATCGGCCGCGAGTGCGGTTGTGATTGGCGCACGGTTCGTAAGTATCTGGCTGAGGACGCGCCCACCGCCTACTTCAGCCGAGAGAGCCCGGAGGCGCTTCCGCATCTGACCTACCAAGTGTCCGCAAGCCGGTCCTCGTGCGAGCAGATACAGTTCAAGGTCATCGCCAAGCACGGCGCTCTGACCTTGGGGGAAGTGCTAGCGGGTAGAGGCGTGTGACGATCTCGTGTCGAGACGTCTTCGTCCCATAGGCCGTCACAGACCCCGCGATCATCGTTCCCAGTCAGCGTGACAGTGGCATTTCGCGTGTCAACCGTGACACTTTTGCGGGGTGACGTTCCCCCGTTGTAAAAGAGAAGAAGAAGGAAGAAAGATGACATAAACCCGCAAGGGCCGTCGCGTTTGACACGGTTGTCACGCCCGCTCTCTTTCGGCGTTTTCGCTCCAGCGGCAGGAGTCGAGCTGACCGAGCAGATCCTCGGCGTGCGGCTCGAAAGAGGAATATTGCCCAACGACTACCTCCGCAGCATGCGCGCCAGCTTGACGGCGCTCAGAGTCCCGGCGGCTGTGACTACTGCGACGCGTACTCTGCATCTCGGCAAGCAGCTGGCACCGCAGCACAGGCTGGCTCCTCACAACTGGCGGCCTCACTGGAGCAACCGATCACGCAGCCGATCCCGCCACTCCGCCAGCACGCTCATCATCTGCCGCACGTCCCCATCGGACTCGGCGACGAGATCCAGGGCTTCTACCAGATCCCTGGCCTCTTCGCCATCCAATGTCAGTGGCGGCCGGTAATCGCCCTCCAGTTCCACCTCCTCCTCCAAACCGAAGGGCAAGACCCAGTCGACCTTCGTGCTGGGGTCGATGTGGCTAGCACGGGCCAGATCTGCAAATTGGAACAAGTCGCGATAGGTCATGTCGTCCACCGTGATTCTGAGTCTCGTTGTCACGGCGAACAGTCTCCCTGATCTGAGGCGCCGCCGCTGGCTTATGTATCACATCCGATCTCGGCGCGCTGCTCACTGTTCCCGCTCCGCGGCCGGCACCGCACCCGCACCGTACGCCACGCATCGACCCACTGACCGCGCAGCCTGCTGCGATCGTCGTCTTCGCTGCGCGGCGAGCAGCATCGGCCCAAGGCGATCTTCCCGTCGCGCTCCTATTACCTCACCCTGCTGCCGCAAACCCTGATCATGATTCGACCCTGAAGTTCCGGGGTCGCTACCTCGGGCTGGTGCATCAGTCACATGCCGCATGTGGGTCGGCTTACGACCAGGTCTGGGTAGCCTCATGTTCGTGAGCGCAGACGTCGACACTCGGCCCGTGGGGTCGAAAGACGTGCCTGACCTGGCGAGACTGTTCGAGAGTCAGAGGACCACTCGCCGCTGCTGGTGCATGGCATTCTGCGTGACTCGCAGCCAGCTCGCCGCTGGTTGGCTCAATGGTGGCAACCAGCGGCGGTTCGGGGCGATGGCTGCCGCTAGTTCGACAGCTATGGGAATCCTGGGCTTCGCGGGCTGCTGAGCCGGTCGGCTGGTGCGCCTGCGGCCCGCGGTCGCGATATGTCGGGCCACCAGTCCACGAAGCAAGATCATGCGGAATCGTGCGCGCGACGAAGACGAGATCGTGTGGCTCCTGCCCTGCCTGTTCGTCCGGGCCGGGCGCCGCGGCCAAGGGGTAACCCACGTGCTCGTGCGTGCGGCGGTCGAGCTGGCCTGTCGCGAAGGTGCGTCCGCCATCGAAGGCTGGCCGCTGGCCGGATCAGAACGGCGCTCAGACGATGCCTTTGTGGGTCGGGAGCAGGTGTTCGAAGACCTAGGTTTCAACTGCGTCGAACGGCCGAGCCCCGAACGCGTGATCATGCGACTCGAGCTCCGCGGTAC
>JBKOZG010000327.1:0-6561 GCA_046725775.1 Actinomycetota bacterium
TGTCTGGACCGAGCATGCCATCAACCACGTCGAGGAGGCACTGGAGAGTTCCGGTCTCCAACATCGAGTACCACAGCCACCGGCCATTTGCTTTGTCGACCTGACCGGCTACACCCGCCTAACCGAGGAGCGCGGCGACGAGGCCGCCGCTCAGGTCGCCGGGCGGCTGGTCGCGCTGGTGAACGACATCTCGCGGCGCCGAGGCGGCCGGCCCGTCAGGTGGCTCGGGGATGGCGGCATGTTTTATTTCCGGGAGCCCGGGACAGCCGTGGTTGCGGGCCTCGACCTGGTTGAGCGTGGCCCTGCGGTCGATCTGCCACCGGCCCATGTGGGCATCCACATCGGCCCTGTCATCTCACAAGACGGAGACGTCTACGGAAGGACTGTGAACCTGGCGGCTCGGATCGCTTCTTATGCACGGGCTGGGCAGGTGGTGGTGAGCCAGGAGACGGCGCAGCGCTCCGGCGATCGCCAGGTGTGGTTCGACCCGCTGGGAGCGGTCGAGCTCAAGGGCGTCGCCGATCCTTTGCCGCTCTACCGGGCCTACCGCAGGTCTTAGGGGTCGAACCACAGATGCCACCATCGCACTAGGCGAGATCCTCTTAATGCCAGCGCGAGTGCAATCTTCTAGCTCACTTTCGCGCCGGCATCGCCGTCTCCATGGGCGGCTGTGGGTTGCCGACCGGGCTGACCAGGGCTCAGCGGGAGGCTAGGTACGTCGCGGGTAATGCCGAGTCCGTCCAGGAGGCGGTCCAGGCCGTAGGCGAACTGCTTCTCCAGCGATTCGTACAGGTGGGGGGCAACGGCCGCGGTGTTGGGGTATTCACGGGCTGGCAGCATCTGATACATCCCCCGGCTGGCGGCCAGCTCGACGGCGACCTGCGCTGGATCCAGGGCGGCGTACGGAGCCTCAACCATGGCATGGCCAAGGGTGTAGAACAGTAGCGCCTGGTAGGCGTGGGCCGCGCCACCGTCGTCAAACCCGGCCGAGCGGAGCAGCGCGAGAGCCTGCTCGGTGATCGCCCATGTGTTCCTGCCACGAGGTGGGCGGCGGACGACGATCGCGGTCATGGCCGGGTGGACGAGCAGTGCCCGGCGGAGTGCGAGAAAGACGCTGCGGAGCTCGCCGCGCGGGTCGCCGTCGCCGTCGCTGCTGACAGGCGGCTGGGTGCCTGTGCCCACAATGTGGTCTGCCAGGGCGTTGACCAGCTCATCCTTGCTCCGGAAGTGTCGGTAGATCGCGGTGGGATCGACGCCAAGCCGTTGGCCTAGGGCACGGGTGGTGAGCGCCTCAAGGCCCCGCTCGTCAACCAGGGCCAGCGCGTCGTCCAATATGCGCTCCTCGCTGAGGCTATTGCGCGAGGGTTTCGAATCATTGTCACTTGCTGCTGGCATCCAGCGCCTCCTTGTTTCCTGCCGGGACCATCATATTCTGCAGTGACATCAAAGGTGACAACGAAGATGTTCGCCCGATCAAGAGGGAGCTGACCATCCATGCAACACCATCGAGACCATCGATCAGATATAGCCGCGTCGACTGCGACGTTCCCGACCGATCCTTCCGGGTTGCCAGATGCTGGCCGGCCGGCGATGTTGGAACTGGCTGACGGTGACACCCTGCATTTGCGGGTTGGCCCGGTGGCCAAGCGGCTGGGCAACACCACGGTGCGGATGCTGGGCTATAACGGCTCCATCCCCGGCCCCACACTCAAAGTCCAGCAAGGCAGCGAAATCATCGTCCACGTCACCAACGCGGGGGATCTCGACACCACCGTCCACTGGCATGGGTTGCGGCTGGAGAACCGTTACGACGGTGTCCCTCACGAGACCCAGGCCCCCATCCCGGTCGGCGGTGAGTTCAGCTACCGGATCCAGTTTCCTGACCCCGGGCTGTACTGGTACCACCCCCACATCCGCGAGGACTACACCCAGGAGCTCGGCCTGTACGGCAACATCCTCGTGGTCCCGGCCGACCCTGACTACTGGCCTCCAGCCGACCGCGACTTCGTCCTGACTCTGGACGACCTGCTGCTGGAAAACGGCAGGATCGCGCCGTTCAGTCCCACTGAGACCAGTTATGCGGCCATGGGCCGATTCGGCAACCTCTTTCTGACCAGCGGCGATCCGGAACTGCGGCTGGAAGCCCGATGGGGGGAAGTGGTACGGCTGTGGCTGACCAACACCGCGAACACCCGGGTGTTCAACGTGGGGTTGCCCGGGGCGCGGATGAAGCTGATCGGCGGAGACAGCGGCCGCTATGAGCATGAAGAGCTCGTCGACCAAGTGCTGCTTGCCCCCTCGGAGCGTGCGGTGGTCGATGTCCTGGTCGAGCGGCCGGGGGAGCTGTTCCTGGAGCACCACACCCCTGACCGCGCCTACCGGCTCGCCACGGTGACCGTGACCCAGGAGCGGGCGGCCTCCCTGGCGGCTGGGCAGTTCGAGGTCTTGGGAGGGGCCGCCGAGCTGGCCGCCGAGCGGCAGGGCCTCGACGCGTGGCTGGCCGCTGCACCGAACAAGGTGCTGGCCTTGGTCGCCCAGATGGACGACCCGGCTGCGATGCCGGCAGGGACGGGCCCGGTCACCTATGCCTGCCCGATGCATCCGGAGGTGACAAGCGAGCAGCCCGGGCGCTGCCCTAAATGCGGCATGAAGCTGCTTGCCACGCAGGTGTCGTCTGCACCGACCAGCTATGCCTGCCCGATGCATCCGGAGGTGACGAGTGAGCAGCCCGGGCGCTGCCCCAAGTGCGGCATGAAGCTGCTCGCAAGCCGGCCCGGCGGCCAGCCGCAGGGCGGCCACGAGGACATGGCAATGCACCACGACGACGCTGCCATGCATCACAGGACGGCTCGTAACGCCCACGGCGCCGTCGTCGGCGACGGTGCCGCAGACGGCATCGAGTGGGAAGACGACATGGTCGAGGTCAACCGCTTGACCACCAGCGCCACCATGCACTGGCGGTTTCTGGACCGTACCGGCGGAGCAGACAGCCCGACGATCGACTGGCGGTTCAGGGTCGGTGACCGGGTCAAGATCCAGCTGGTCAACGAGATGGAGTCCGATCACCCCATGCATCACCCATTCCACCTCCACGGGGCGGGGCGGTTCCTGGTGCTGGCCCGTGACGGGGTGGTCGAGCCCAACCTGGTGTGGAAGGACACCGTGCTGGTCCGCACCGGTCAGACGGTGAACATCATGTTCGACGTCACCAATCCCGGGCTGTGGATGGCCCATTGCCATATCGCCGAGCACATGCAGAGCGGCATGATGTTCAGCTTCAACGTGTCGCGCGAGCCGCGGGCAGCGCAGTGACGACCATTGGGCGCAGGCGAATTCCGGCAGCACGAGCAGCCGGGCACCCGCGGCGGCTGTAACGTGTCCGCCGACCAGGGCCGTGAACGTGGGGAGCCATGATCGATCGCGCGTCGCTGCGTATGTCGGCCGCGCTGCTGCTTGCGGGACAGGTTCTGTACATCGTGGTCACCCAGTTTCACGCCGGTGGCGACGCTAATGACCACCCTGCGATATTCGCCGTGTATGCCGGCAGCGGGGTCTGGAAGGCGGTGCACGTCGGCCAGTTCACATGCGCCGCAATCTTGCTCGCGGGGTTGGTGGCCCTGCCCTTTGCCGCGAGTGGTCAGGCCGCGAGAAGGTGGGCGGGCCGATTCGGTGCTGCTTCGGCCGTGGTGGCGCTGGCTCTGTACGGCGTCCTTCAGGCGGTGGATGGAGTCGGAAACAAGGAAGTTGATGACGCGTGGGTTAGCGCCCCGACTACGGAGAAGGCAGCGCGCTTCGCGAGCGCTGAGGCAATGCGCTGGCTCGAGTGGGGGGTTAGGAGCTACCACGACTTCGTGCTGGGCCTCGCTTTGCTCCTGATCGCGGCGGCGATCGTGGGAACGACGGGGGTCCCTCGGCCCATTGCGTACCTGATGGGGCTCTCTGGTCTCGCCTACCTGGTGCAGGGCTGGGTGGTCGGCTCCGAGGGCTTCTCGGGAGCGCATACCACCCTGATCTTGGGTGGCCTGGGCGCTCACACTCGTGTGGATGATCTGGCTGGTTATCGTCGCGTGGCGGATGCGCGACTCGGCCGCCAGCCGCACCCCCTAGGGGGTGCACGGTGGGAAGGAGGCGTGTGCTCCTTTGATGCCCCTGCCGTCCATCACCAGCGTCGCCTGCGTGGGGGAGCCGATCCAGGTCTGTGAGAACAGATCGAATATCGCCGAGCGTGCGGCGCTGAGTCGGCTCAGTGGTCCGACCAGGCGGGTCGCGATGTTGGTCTGATCCATTTCGCGAGCGGGTTGGACGTGGTGTCAAGGGCGAAGCCCGCGGTCGCTGCCTCGCAGCATGGTCTTGGCTACCGGGTTGCGCTCCGTCTCATAGGAGTCAAGGAGCTGCTCGTGTGCCTGCCGGGTGGCCACCAGGGCCGAATGGGATGTACCGCCCGGCTGCCGCTGACCGCAGCGCCTGAAGGACCAGGTAGGGGATGCCGGCCCACTTGATCGCCTCGAACAGCGGTTGGACGCAGACGGCGCCCAGACCGGTGGCGACGGCCACGCCTTGAACGGCGTTCGAGCAAGTGACGCCGACCGCTCTCGACCAGGCACACAGGCGGCCGCCGGCCAGGGTGTTCTTTGCCACCGCGGCAAAGTCCGGCCCTGGCAGGAGGGCCAGAACCACCGCGACCAGTAGAAACGAGCCGCACATCGCCCACGTCAGCCAGCGACCCAAACTCGACGATCGCCGGCTCAAGGGTCCGGTAACGCCTCAGCTGAACCCCTGGGTTCCGCGCGGCAGGCGGATCCTCGATCGAATTGGCTGGGGATACTTCTGAGCGGGTGAGCCTGTCTCAGCAGTCGACGCAGCCCGGCTGGTCGCACCTGGGACGGACATCGGGCTTGTTGTAGGGAACCGTACGGTGGGCCTCCCACACACGGTCGAAGTCCACCACGGCCAGTGACTTCTTCATCGCACGCACGGCATTGTCGGAGTACCGGAGGTGCTTGGACTTGCCGAAGACGAAGGCATGCGAGAAGTGATCGTCATCAGCGTCCAGCCCAAGGTGCCGCCTCAGGGCAATGGCCTTACCCCTTGGAACATCAGCCGCATCCGCCAACTCGTAGGGACCGAGGTGGAACTTCTTCTCCAGGTCGATCATGCGGATGGCTGAGGCGTCCACATCGGGATCGCCGGTATATGTCATGGGAAGGCCGCCCTTCTTCACCAGTCGGACTTCCACGGTCAGACCCTCCCCCTGCATATCCGAGGTCAGACCGGACAGTTTGGGGAACACTTGATCACGTGTTCTCCCGTCCCGGATGCCCCGAGCGACCCTTCGTACGTCGGCCTCTGACGTCGATCGACCGCCCCTCGGTTAGCTCCTCAGCACACTGAGGGCCTTTGCCGATCCAAACGCTCCGGGGCGATGCAATTGGCCCGGTGACGAGAATCGAACTCGCATGGCCAGCTTGGAAGACGAAACCGAAGAGGCTCTGGCCAGGCGGTTTACCTATCTGCAAAGGAAAATGCTGACCGTGATTGGCCGTGAGTGACCGCAGATGCGGCAGTATTGGGCACGAATTGGGCACGCGACCGGTCACTGTTCGATTTGTCCTGAACCGAATAAGTCTCTTGATCGCAAAAAGCGATAGCGCAGGCAGCGCCGAGCCTCGTTGAGGCTCACGCGGCGTGTGATTGGCTCTTGGGTATTGGATGCGAGTCAACGCGTCCAGATGTAGGTCAGCAGCATCACGGCCCCGGGAACCCCCGGCAAGATCGACGTGGCCAGCCCAGGCATGGCCGAACGGGTGAGAACGCTCGCGGTGATATGCATTAGGAAAGCCAGCAGCAACATCGTGATCAGCACGGTTGCCGCGAGTTGGGTCGCGATCAGCGACCCGCTGGTGGCCGCCCCAAGGAGAATGACGCCGGCCGTCTGCCCCCCGACCGTGGCTGCCCTGATTCGTAGGTCTGGCGATGCAAGCGGTGATCTGCTCAACCTGGCCGTCCATCGTCGCCACCCGGGTCGAGGATGCGACTCTCTCCAGGCGGCGATGGAGTAGATGACCTCCTCGATCTGGTGGGTCAGAAAGAAGACGAGGGTTATCAGCCAGATGGCCACTGCCGTGGTCATGGATTCACGCGGCTTTCAGGGAGGGTGATCGTCGGCCAGTAGCGCTCGTCGCCGGTGTTCAAGGCTGGTTTCCCGTGAGGATGTAGGCAGTGAGATGGCCGACGGCGAGGGATCCGGCGAGCAGTGCGACCGCGGCCGGAAGGCTGCGTCGGTTGGGAACGCCGGCTTCGTCAAGTCCCCGGGTTGCCCATAGCCAGAACAGCAGGACCAGCGGGGCGGTGCCGACACCACTTGTGTAGCCGCGTGTCAGAAGGCTCGCGGCGAGGTGGCCGAGCCCGTGCAGGCCAAAGGCGAGCAGTGTGTTCTGGTAGAAGGCTGAGCGGCCCTGGGTGCGGTAGCCGCGGACGGCGGCAGCGGCGACGATGAGCCCGATGGTGGCGATGCCGGTGGCGAGGTAGCGCGTCGTAAGGCCTTGCTCTCGTATCGAGCCG
>JBKOZG010000092.1:0-4486 GCA_046725775.1 Actinomycetota bacterium
GTCCAGTTTCGAACTTCACGTCGAAGTCCTTCACGATGACGCTGAACGGCACCAGATCCGCCTCCGTGAACCGACCGCCGGCCGAGAAGTCGTCGTACTGGGTGAGGTTGTTGGAGAAACCCTGACCAACGATCACCACACTGGTGCCGCGGAAGCCGAAGAGCGCGCCAATTGCCACGCCGACGAGCACGAAGACGAGGCTGATGTGGAACACCAGATTGCCAGCCTCGCGTAAGTAGCCCCGCTCTGCTGCAACGCTGTCGCCGTTGACATCAACGCGATAGCGCCGGCTGCGCAACGCGGCGGCGGCACGGTCGAGAACATCATGATCGCTATCGGTCAGATCGGCGGCTGCGTACGCGGGTAGCCGGACAAGGTTGCGCGGCGTCTTAGGCGGGCGGGCCCGCAGTGCCTTGGCGTACACACCGATCCTCGGGACGATGCAGCCGACCAGGGACACGAACAGCAGCAGGTAGATCGCTGAGAACCACGGTGAGCTATAGACGTCGAAGAGGCCAAGCTTGTCGTAGACGGGCCCCAGCGTGGGATGTTCGTTGATGAAGTCGGTTGCCCGGACCGGCGACACCCTACGCTGCGGCACCAGCGAGCCGGGGATCGCAGCAAGTGCGAGGGCAAACAACAAGATCAGTGCGGTACGCATCGAGGTGAGCTGGGTCCACAGATAACGCAGCCCGCCACGCCAACCCAGCCGCGGCAGCGCGGCTCGCGGCGTTGGCGCGCTGGACTCTGCCGCCGGCTCGCGCGTCTTGATTGTGGTCATATCACTGTCTCAAAGGTCGACGCCCACTGTCGCATCAGCGCAGTCAAGGTGTTCCACGTGCCGGTGAGGAGTAGTAGACCCACGATGATCAGCAGCACGCCTCCGATCCGCATCACCAACTGTTGACGCTCCCTGAGGAATGCCACGGCAGAAGCCATTCTGGTAAAAGCGAGGCCAGCGAGCACAAAAGGTATGCCGAGCCCGAGTGCATAGACAAAGCCCAGCAATCCGCCGCGTGCGGCCGTGCCTTCGTTGAAGCCAAGGTTGACCACCACGCCGAGAGTCGGTGACAGACAGGGTGTCCAGCCAAGCGCAAACACCACGCCGACCAGCGGTGCCGCGGCTACGCCGACCGCCGGAATGCGATGCAGTCGCAGGTCGCGTTGGCCGATCTTCAACACACCCGCGAAGATCAGGCCCAGCATGATGATCACAACGCCGAGCACTCGAGTGATGACGTCGCGGTACGCCGCCAGCAACTGTCCCGCGGCACCGGCGACGACTCCGGTCATCACGAAGATCGCCGCGAAGCCCAGCACGAAGAGCGAGGTACCGGCGAGCATCCGACTGCGGCGGGACGATCCTTCAACGACTTCTGCGGCTCCCAAACCTGTCGCGTACGAGAGGTAGCCCGGCAGCAGCGGCACCACGCAGGGCGAGAAAAAGGACACCAGGCCAGCAAGCAGAGCCACCGGCAGCGCCAGGGCCATTGAGCCGCCGACCGCCGTCTCCGCCCAGCTCGCCAGGTCGAGTGGAGTCATCATTGACCATTCGCGACGTCGTTGATCATGTCCACGAGGGTGATCTTCGAGACCTCACTCAGCACGCGGACGGCAAGCCGACCCTGCTGATCGATGATCATGGTCGAGGGAATGGCGCTGGGCGGGAGTTCCCCGGCGAACGCTAGCAGCACTTTCCCAGTGGGGTCGTAGATGCTGGGATAAGTGATCTGGAAGCTCCGAACGAAGGCCTCGGCTGGAGCCGGATCGTAGTCCTTGCTGGTAATGCCAATGAACTGGGCGGTGTCCCTGGTCTCGATGCTGGCCGCCTGGAGATCGGGTGCTTCCTTTCGACACGGCGGACACCATGAGCCCCAGACGTTGATCACCACAACCTTGCCGCGGTAGTCCTGACTCGAGATTGTCCGGTTGCTGCTCAGAGCGGGACCGGACACAGTCGGCAACTCTTTACGTTGGTCGGGAGGTATCCGGGTGAGGTTGCGCGGCACTGTCGGGTAACCCATCTGGCCAGCACTCCGCGTTTGCTCATCCGCACCGGTGCGAGCACAGGAAGCCACGATCAGCATGGCTGCCAAAACCGCAGCAATGCGGACCGTAGTACGCCGCAGCATCAGGCTCCTGCAACAAACTTCTTGGTCTGATGCGGACGGAGCAGCTCAGCAACGGGCTCGGAGTAGCTGACCGAGGTGATGCGAGCATCGATGTAGCTGAACGATGTGACGCTTGCCAGGGTGCACTGTCGCTTCCGGGGGTCGTGGAACATCCGCCGGCCTTCGGCATTGATACGCGAAATCCAGATCGGGAGCTGATGGGACACGATCACTGCCTCATGCCCAAGCGCGGCCTCGGCTGCGTCGCGCATCGCGAGGCGCGTTCGGGCCAAAACCTCGGTGTACGCCTCACCCCAGCTCGGCTTGAAGGGGTTTCGGAAGTAGAGCCAATTCTTGGGATGCCGCAGCGCGCCGGCAAAGGAAAGCCGAAGGCCTTCGAAATAGTTCGCCGCTTCGATCACCCGAGAATCGATGACTACTGGCAGGCCGAATGCTTCAGCCATTGGTGCCGCGGTCTCCTGCGCCCGCTCCAGGGGCGAGCTCCTGAGATGCACGACGTCTCGCTCCCGGAAATGCTCGGCGACCCGCTCGGCCATCTCCCTGCCCAGATCCGAAAGGTGGTAGTCGGGGAGCCGTCCATAAAGCAGCCCCGCAGGGTTGGACACCTCTCCATGGCGTACGAGATGCACGATTGTTCGGTTCTGACCCATCTGGCTCCTCGACCCGCTATCCCGAGGCGCTCGCCGCGGCGGCCGCGGCTGGCAGCGCATCGACGATCCGATTCACGGCTCTATCATCGTGCGCGGCGGAAAGAAACCAAGCTTCGTACACGCTCGGGGGCAGGTAGACCCCTGAGCGAAGCATCGAATGGAAGAACGCGGCGTAGGCCGCGGTGGACTGCTGAGTGGCGCTGGCGTAGTCCGGCACGGCGGTCACGCCTTCGCTTACGAAGAAAACGCTGAACAAGTTCCCAGCGCTCTGAATGACGTGCGGTACGCCAGCCGCATCAAGGGCACCCTTCACCTCGGCCTGCAGCTGCGCCGCTGTGCGGTCGAGCCGCTCGTAGACCTCGCGAGTCGCCAGACGCAGCGTTGCGAGGCCGGCGGACGTTGCGATGGGGTTCCCGGAGAGGGTGCCGGCCTGGTAGATCGCGCCCACAGGGGCCAAGTTCTGCATCAGATCGGTACGCCCCCCGAACGCCGCCGCTGGGAAGCCGCCGCCCATTACCTTGCCGAAGGTCATCAGGTCTGGCCGCACCCCATCGATGCCGAACTGTCCCGATCGGCTTACTCGGAAGCCGGTCATCACCTCGTCGGAGATGAACAAGGCGCCATGATCATGCGCAATGCCGGCAAGGAACGCGTTGAAGCCGATGCCATCCTTAGTCCCGGGTGGAATGACCCCCATGTTGCCGGGGGCAGCCTCGGTGATCACCGCAGCGATCTCCTCGCCGAAGGTGGCGAATGCGCCTTGCACGGCGTCCCGGTCGTTGTAGCCGAGCACGATGGTGTCGGCGATGGTCGCGTCTGTCACACCTGGAGTACCGGGTATCGACAGGGTCGCCACTCCCGAGCCGGCCGCAGCCAGCAGGGCATCCACATGGCCGTGGTAGCAGCCGGCGAACTTAATGATCTTGTCGCGGTCGGTGACACCCCGGGCCAACCGCAGCACTGACATGGTGGCTTCAGTGCCCGAGTTGACCAAGCGGACCTGCTCGACAGGCATCCGATCGATGATCTCGGCGGCAAGATCGACTTCGGCGAGCGTGGGCGCGCCGTATGACGTCCCGCGCCGAGCCGCGTCGGCCACCGCACCGATGACTTCGGGATGGGCATGGCCCAACAGGATTGGGCCCCAGGAACAAACGAGGTCAACGAGCTCATTGCCGTCGATGTCGTACAGGTACGCGCCGCTGGCGCTGGCGATGAATCGCGGCGTGCCGCCGACAGATCGGAACGCGCGAACCGGCGAATTGACCCCACCTGGCGTCACAGTCCTTGCCCGGTGGAACGCAGCCTCGCTGCGTACGGTGCCCGGAGTTGATCGGACTGTCATCGCGGGCTGCACATCACGACCGGTGCCCGGCCGACGAGCGCAGCGACCGTGCCCACTCCAGAGCCCAGTAGCTCAAGATCAGATCTGCGCCAGCACGGCGGATCGAGGTGAGTGTTTCGTTGATCGCCAACTCTCTGCTGATCCAACCGTTTGAGGCTGCCGCCTCGACCATCGCGTACTCTCCGGACACGTTGTACGCCGCGACCGGCAGATCCACCGCCTCCCGGATGGCGCGCACCACGTCCAGGTAGCCTAACGCGGGCTTCACCATCACAATGTCAGCTCCCTGCTCGACGTCGAGTGCCACCTCGCGGAGCGCCTCGCGGATGTTGGCAGGATCCTGCTGGTACGTCCTGCGA
>JBKOZG010000053.1:0-15336 GCA_046725775.1 Actinomycetota bacterium
GACGCGGAACTCGAAGGACCGCGTGGTGGTGGTGAACCCCTCCGGCCCCCACCACCGCGACAGGTGCCGCACCTCGGTAAACGCCTCGAACACCAGCTCCCGTGGGGCGTCGATGACCCGGGAGATGACGATCTCGCGGTCTGCCGTCGCGGACTGCGCCGCCGGCGCGTCCCGTCTTGTCGCTGCCATCAGCTACTCCTCCTGCCTTGCCTCTTGAGGTCCTGCACGTACGCGTCCAGCCGGTCGAAGCTTTCGTTCCAGAACCGCTCGAACCCGCCGGTCCACTCGTGGACCGGTCGCAGCCCGCGGGCGTCAAGGCCGTACAGGCGCTGCTTGCCTGCCTTGCGGTCTCGCACCAACCCGACCTCCCGGAGCACCCGCAGGTGTTTGGACGCTCCCGGCTGGGTCATCCCCAACTCCCGGGCCAACTCGGTCACCGGCCGCTCAGCCGCCCGCAGCAGCATCAGGATCTCCCGGCGCTGCGGCTCGGCGATCGCGTTGAAGACGTCCGACGTCGTCGCTGCTCGCGCCATGGCAGCCATCATATGCCCATATCGGCATGCGTCAAGCCGAGAGAAACCTGCGGGTCTTATCCGATGACGACTGGCCGCGTCCGCGATCCGCAATCCCATTGCGCTCCGGAGCCCGGCAGCGACGAATGATAGGAGAACGCCTCTAGGAGTTGGGCCGGTCCTCCGAAGACAACAGGCGCCTGCCGGACCCCAGCGTCGAGCCCAGTTGTTGACTTTGATGTGTCCACCTGCAGGAGTTGCCATGTCGACCATCCTCGCCGCCCGCCCCTGGCTTCCTGAGCCGGTGAACGAGCGTGTCTCGTCCACACTGGACATCTTGAGCGGCCGCGACGTCACCGGCACCGAGCTGTGGCTGCAGGACCTCATCGCCGACAACCGAAGGATCCACGATGAGACCTGCATCAACCTGAACCCGGCGACGAACCGGATGAATCCTAAGGCGGAGCAGATGCTGGCCGCCCGGCTCGGGTCGCGGCCGTCGTTGGGCTACCCCGGGGAGAAGTACGAGATGGGCCTGGAGGCAATCGAGCAGATCGAGATCATCGCCGCCGAGCTCGCCGCTCGGGTCTTCCACGCCGACTACGCAGAGGTGAGGGTCGGGTCGGGTGCGCTGGCGAACCTTTACGCGTTCATGGCCTGCTGCGAGCCTGGTGACGCGATCGTCGCGCCGCCCGCCTCGATCGCCGGGCACGTCACCCACCATGCCGCTGGTGCCGCCGGCCTGTACCGGCTGCAGACAGTCGCCGCACCGGTCGACCCAGTCTCCTACACCGTCGACGTCGACGGCCTCGCCGAGCTGGCAAAGACCGTGCGGCCGAAGGTGATCACAATTGGCGGCAGCCTTAACCTCACCCCGCACCCAGTGCCGGCGATCCGTGAGATCGCCGATTCGGTCGAAGCGAAGGTGCTATTTGATGCTGCCCACCTTTGCGGTCTGATCGCTGGCGGGGCCTGGCCGAACCCGCTCGACCAGGGGGCTCACCTGATGTCGATGAGCACGTACAAAAGCCTGGGCGGCCCCCCCGGAGGGCTGCTCCTGGCCAACGACGCCGAACTGGCGCAGCGCCTCGAAGCGATCGCCTACCCGGGCCTCACCGCGAACTTCGATGCCGGTAAGACCGCCGCGCTGGCTCAGACAATGCTCGACTGGACTGTCGCGGGGCCGGCCTACGCGGCCGCGATGGTCGACACCGCCCGCGCCCTGGCCGATCAGCTCCTCATCGCCGGCCTCCCGGTGTTTCGCCGCACCGAGGGCGTCACCGGCTCTCACCAGTTCGCGCTAGAGGCCGCTCCCCTCGGCGGCGGCCAGGCCGCCTCAACCCGGCTGCGCCGGGCGAACCTACTCGCCAGCGGGATTGGACTTCCGATCGCGCCGGTCGAGAGCGACCTCAACGGCGTGCGCCTCGGCACCCCCGAGGTCGCCCGGCTGGGAATGACGCCCGCGGACATGCCCCAGCTTGCCTCGTTCATCACCCGTGCCCTCGCTGGCGCGCCCGACGACGACGTCGCAAGCGACGTCGCCGCGTGGCGGACCCGGTTCGACCAGGTCTGGTTCACCACCGACAACCCCATCGTCCCGCAGCGCGCGACTGCCGTCTGAGCCGACTAGCTCACCTCACTCCGGCTCACCCTGACCTGCTAGTGGCCATTGGCTGCCGGGTCGGCAGGCTTGCACATGGTGAGCGCGAGCCGCCCTGAGCAAGGTCGCCAGCATGATATGCCGAACACCGCGGTGCATGGCTGACCGTGGGTGACCGGTACTCGCCGAGCGTTATGGCCCGCTAATGGCTCAAGTGTGACTCATGATGAGTCCGATCGGTACGGCGCTTCGGGATTTCGAAGCAGGGGCTGCCTGCGCTAGCGACCGGCGTTGCAAGCCGTTGCGGCCGAACTCGCTCCCGAAGTCCTGCCAGCCAGAGTGTGGCCCTCTTGACAACAGCCCGGTCCGAGGTGCATTCTCCTAATTGTGATAGTTATTCCTAAGCGCGATAGAGTAGCCGAACGCCGTGAGGCGACTCGTGCGGAGATCCTTGACGCGGCGTGGGAGCTCGCGCAAGAGAAAGGCCTCGTCGAGTTCACCCTGCGCGACCTTGCCGAGCGGGTGGGCATGCGGGCGCCGTCGCTCTACAGCCACTTCGAGTCCAAGCACGCGATCTACGACGCGATGTTCGGTCAGGCGTGTAGCGACTTCGAGCAGGTCGCCCTCGCCGAGGTCGCCAACCTCCCACAGATTCCCCGTGCGGCGATTCGCCGAGTGGCGCGCATTTTCTTCGACTTCGCAGTCGCCAACCCGGCGCGCCATCAGCTCATGAACCTGCGCACGATACCCGGTTTCGAGCCCAGCCCGGAGTCGTACGCGCCCGCTGTGCGGGTGTATGAGCTGGGAGACCAAATCTTTCGCGACCTGGGTCTGACGGACAAGGCCGACAACGACATCTGGGAGGCGATGATCGTCGGCATGGTCAACCAGCAGCTGGCCAACGACCCCGGTGGCACGCGGTGGTCGGCGGTGTTGGACCGCGCGATGGACATCTGGGCCGATGGTGTCGGCCTTCCCCCCGACCCGCCGGCGCAAAACCGGCGAACAACTCAACCACGCGGCAAGCGTCGGACCCCCGCCACGAGGAGCATCTGATGAACACCACCACCACGACCTGGCCAGGCTCCAGCGTTGTGCAGCCTGCGATCGAGCGGCCGACGGCGATGCAGCTGGCACAGATGGAGTACCAGCGCATCAGCGAGGCCGTCGACGCACTCCAAACCGAGGACTGGACTCGACCCACCGATTGCACCGAGTGGGACGTGCGCCAGCTGGTTTCCCACGTCGCCGGTCAGGCGAGTCTCTTCTCGACTCCCTCGGAGTTGGCGCGCCAAATGCGTGGTGCCAAGGCCCGGGAACGGCCCGGCCAGGAGGGCGTCGACGCACTGACCGCGTTCCAGGTCGAGGAGCGACAGCACCTCGGGCCCGTGGAGCTGCGCGCCGAGTTGCATCGCGTCTGCCCGCGCGGGGCCAAGGGCCGCCGCCGGGTTCCCGGCTTCCGGCGCCGCATACGCGCACCGGGAACGGAGGTCGTCAACGGTGTACCGGAGACATGGTCGATCGGTTACGCCACCGACGTGATCGCTACTCGCGACGCGTGGATGCACCGCCTGGACCTTGCTCGGGCGACGGGCCGAGACCCGGTGCTCACCACCGATCATGACGGCGTCATCGTCGCAGACATCGTGGCCGAGTGGGCCCGCCGCCACGGCCAGCCGTACCGACTAGAACTCACCGGCCCTGCCGGCGGCAGCTGGAGCTCCGGCACGGGCGGTGAGGAGATCGTTATGGATGCTGCCGACTTCTGCCGCGTCCTTTCTGGCCGTCCGGGTCCTGAGGGCGGCCAATCCTGGGGGCTGCTCGCCACCCAGGTCCCGTTCTGAGCGCAGGAAAGGAATGTGCGCAATGACTGTGACAAGCATCGAGCGGGTGCGATCACTCGCTGACGTAGGTGTCGAGGACATCTCGCAGTGGGAAACAAGGCGGCTGCACTCGCCACTCTGAGGCGGGCGGGGTTCCCGGTGCCCGAGGGTGTGGTTCTGACAACGCAAGCGCTGGCCGACGCGCTGGCGGCGGCCGGGCTTGGTGACGGTGCCAGGCAAGCAGACATCGAGGCGATGTCACTGCCCGCAGATCTTCCGGATGCGCTCGCCACTGCAGTTGAGCGACTGGGTAGCGACCGATTGGCGGTGCGCTCGTCGGGGGTGGATGAGGACCTGCCTGGAGCGTCGTACGCCGGGCAGTACGAGACCATCCTCAACGTGCCAGCGGCAGATGTTGCAGCCGCGGTACGGCGCTGCTGGGCTTCCGCGTTCAGCCGACAGGTCGAGACTTATCGCCGAGGTCATGAAGGGGCGGGTCAGCTCGCCATGGCGGTGCTGATCCAACCGATGGTGGAGGCCGACGCGGCGGGAGTTGCCCTCAGTGCAGACCCAGTCACTGGCGACCCGAACACCTCCGTCGTCAATGCTGTTCGGGGGCTTGGCGATCGGCTGGTCTCCGGGCTCGCGTCGCCCGATGATTGGCTGGTTCGCGGAACCCAGGCCATCTGTCGGTCAACACCAGAGGGCGCAATCAATGCCGAGGTGGCTGTCGAGCTGGCCCAGCTCGCACGGCGAGTCGCCGCCCACCAAGAGACTCCGCAGGATATCGAGTGGGCCCTGGTGGGCAGCGAAGTCGTGCTGCTTCAGGCGCGGCCGATCACCGCTCTTCCGGAGCAATCGATTGAGCCGGTGCCGGTTCCAGTCGAGGTGCCGCCGGGTTACTGGGAACGCGAGGCAATCCTCGCCCCAAAGCCTCGGACACCGATGAGCCTCTCCGTGACGGAGGACTCCCTCGAGGGTGTTTTCCGGCGGGTGTTCTCCGAGCTGGGTCTGCTCGCCGAGTCCGTTGAGTTCCGCCAGATCGGTGGCTGGGAGTACAGCCGGCTGGTGCCGCTCGGCGGCAAGGACGGGCCGCCGCCACCGGCGTTCCTGATGCCGCTACTCATCCGGGTGATGCCGGCGCTGCGGCGGCGCATTGCCGATGCCGTAGCGGCCATCCGTACCGACAAGCCGGGTCGTTTCATCGAGCAGTGGTATGGGGAGTGGCGGCCGGATCTGATCACGCGGATCGAGCAGCTTCGAAATATCGACCTGGCAGCGCTGGACGATCGTGAGCTGGATGCGGACGCCAGCCGAGCCGTGGAGCTGGTGCAACAGGGGCTTGATATCCATCTCACCCTGCATAGCGCCCTCATGCCGATCCTCGCGGAGCTGGCTTTCACGTGCCAGGAGCTGCTCGGTTGGTCAGACCAGGAGGCCTTGGAGCTGTTGGGCGGCCTGTCGACCATCTCTACGCAACCCGCGCATCGGCTGGCCCGCTTGGCCCGGCTGGCAGCTGATCGCCCCGCCGTGTCGAGCCTGCTGGCCACCATCGACCGGCGCACTGCCTCTCGGTTGGCCGACGCCGACCCAGAATTCGCGCAGGACTTCGACGACTACCAGCGAGAGTTCGCCTACCGGGCGCTCAACTACGAGCTCGCCGAGCGCTCCCTGGCGGAGACACCAGAACTCACCTTGCGGCTGCTCGCCGACCAGGTCGCGCGTAACTACGATCCGGATGCCGAAGCGGCGGCTCTTGCGGAACGCCGCAAGGCAGCGAAGGAGAACGCCCGAACCGCGCTTGCCGGGCGGTCATCGGCAGAGCGCAAGCGATTCGAACGGGCCCTGGCCCGGGCCGAACGTGCCTACCCCGTCAGGGAGGACAGGGAGTTCTTCACCTTCAGTGTGCCGCTTGCCCTGATCCGGTACCGGCTACTGGAGATCGGGCGTCGCCTCGTGGAGCGCGGGCAGCTCCACCGTGTCGACGACATCTTCTTTCTGACCTGGGAGGAGGCTCGATCAGTCCTGCGCAGTGGCGAAGATCGGCGGGCACTGGTCGATCACCGCCGGGGAGAGCGGGTCTTCGTCGAGCAGCACCCGGGTCCCCGCACCTACGGCAAGCCTCCGGGCCCACCGCCTTCCCTCGACGCGCTGCCTGCCGAGGCCAGATTCTTGATGAAGAGCCTGATGTGGTACCTAGACCGCAATGACGAGGCGGCGTCATCCAACCGCGAGCAAGGAATCGACAGCCGGGTGCTCATCGGTATTCCGGCCTCCCGTGGCCGCTATACCGGACCGGTCCGCGTGATTATGGACGAATCCGAGTTCCACCGGTTGCAGTCCGGTGACGTGCTGGTGTGCCCGATTACGTCGCCCGTTTGGTCTGTGCTGTTCCCGCGCATAGGGGCCCTGGTGACCGACACCGGCGGAGTTCTTTCCCACCCGGCGATCATCGCCCGTGAGTATCAGGTGCCTGCAGTCGTCGCGACCGGCAACGCTACTTCGCTGCTGCGTGACGGGCAGCTGGTCACCGTTGACGGCAGCAGCGGCAAGATCGACATCCAGCCGTGAGCGTCACTGATGGGTTTCAGCGGCTCGGGCCGAAGGCGGGAGGCGGCGCCGGGCGCGGCCTGGGTGGCTGCCGCTCGTGTGAGGTCGTTTGGGATCTCGGGTTTCCAAGGTGGCCTGCTGCGCCAGCTGGACTGCTTCCACCGGCGTCGGGGGCCGACCATGCTCACGCTGAAACCTGGCCGCCAGCTCACACTGCCGAACCTTGATCAACACCCGCCGGGTCGGCCAGCGCTGGTTCAGCGCAGGGTCGACGCCGACGATCTCCCGCACCGGAGGTTTCCGCGGATCGGTGTCGGGCCGGTCCGCGAACCGTACGCCGAGTCTGTCGTGGAGGTGGTGTTCCAGGGCGGTGTTGTAGGTCTACGACGCCGCCCCGGTCGCCTTGAACAGCACCCTGCCGTCGATGGATAGCCAGCGTCCGTCGTTGGTCTGCACCTTGTTGGCGACGGCGACGTGGGTGTGCAGATCCGGGTCGCCGGCTCGGGAGTCGCGGTGAGTGAACGCCGTCGCGACCAGGCCGGTCACGTTGACCTGCCGGACCCCGTTGCGTCCTTGCCAGCTGAACAGTCCGTGGCGCTCAATGAAGTGCAGCGCATCCTGCACCGCAGCCTGGTGCGCTCGTTCGATCTGCGCTGCGAGGCGCGGGTCGGCGATCGCCCACAGCGTTGACACCGACTTGACCGGGGAGAAGGTCAGGTCATAGCCCGCAACCGTCTGGGTGCCAGGACGCGAGTGTTTGGCGATGGTGGCCGCGATCTCGCGGGCATCGGATCGCGGCCATGCTGCTTTCGGAAGAACTCCCTTGCGACCTCGGTGCGCACCCGCGTCCGATCGGCCGCGAGACAGACTCCTCCATGAGCTGCCCGGCCGCCTCCCGCACGGCGATCCGCTATGCCACCTCGACCCGGAACGGGCTGACATCGGCGGCATAGATCTTGAACGATGCGCCGAGCCGGCAGAGTCGTCCTAGACCAAGATCAACAAGGAAATGATCAGCAGGGGCCATGCTGCTGCCAACAAGCACCGAGGTCGCCGAGCGCGCTCGGAGCTACGACCGCCAGCGTTCTTGGCGATGCCTTAGGGATCGCAGGACGACAGGTTTTCCACAGATACGCGCTGCTGGTGCTGTCTGGCGTCCTTTCTGGCTTGATGGCAGTGCGTGTTGGCGCAACGGGAGGCTGAATGAGCCGGCAACGGATGGATGCTGACACCGCGGAGACGGTGGCTGGGGTGATCCGCCTTTTGCGTCGCGCCGCTGAGCTCGTTTGGGCGGCTGGCGCCACCGGCGGTGCCGGCTGGCCTCGACAGGTGCTCGGGTTGGGCATCGACCTGGCTGCGGATGAGCCGCGGAACCTGCTTCCGGACGCGATTCCGGTGGGCGGGCCGGTGCCGGTCGGGGATGACCCGGCTGGTCTCTTACGGTCTGCTGAGCAGCTGCTGCGGCGCGTCACCACCCCCGGGAGCCGGGACCGGGCTGCATGGCCTGCGGACGCGGGTGGCCGACCTGGTGTGGGATGCGAACACCGGTGTCGGCGGCTGATCATCGCACGGTCGGGGAGCTACTCGCCGACAGCGACGCACTCGCCCGCGAGACGCTCCTGGACGCAACACCCGATGACGCGCCAGCCATGGTGAGGAGCTGGAACCAGCTCGTCGGGTCAGCGGCCGAACTGTGGGCGGTCTTGCCTTCGGCGGCGGACAGTCCCTCGGGGATGGATCCAATGGAACGGTTGCGGGCGGTTGGACAGGCGATCGGCCGCAGCGTGACCACCGGACACTGGCCGGGGCAGGGGCCGACCGACGAACCCGCCTGAGGGCTTCCGGTTCCACGATCTGCGCCACACAGGAAACACGTTGGCGGCCTCGTCGGGGGCGAGCACACGGGAGCTGATGCATCGGATGGGGCATGCGAGAATGCGCGCCTGCATTGATTTATCAGCACGCCACCAGCAAGCGAGATCGAGAGATTGCGGCTGCGATTGATGAGCGGATCGGACGCGGCAGTGACAGCTAATGGCCCGTGACGCCCGGATTTCGCAGCGAGCGCGAGGCGTTGGGGGAACGATCGCCCCCATTGACTAGGGCTTTCGCGATGGAGCGGGTGACGAGAATCGAACTCGCATGACCAGGTTGGAAGTATTCCGCGCCCCGCGTGCGCCGTCGAACAGACGCCGGCGGGACTGACTCTGAGTGACCGTCGTAAGCCGCTAAGCGCCGCCAAATGTGGCCCAACTGTGGCCCGGCGAGCATCCCATGTTCGATTTCGAATCAACCGCCTTCCAACTCTTCGAACCGAACCCTAACCCCTTGTTTGCAAAGGGGCCGAGCAGGCCCGTTGAGCATCATTCATGCCTGGCCAGTCGCGAATAGACGCATCCAGAACAGCCAGATTGCGCCTTTGTTGCTGCAGTTTGCGCTGCATGTTCACTACAGGCGCAGGCGTGGGGTCAGAGGTTGCGAGCACAGTGACCGCTTCCCAACTTTGCGAGTCAGCGTACGAGTTGTCCGAGGCAGCATCTCTACGCTCAAGAGGTGGGCTGCGCGACACTGCTGGATGACGGCGGACATCGGCAACTGAGACCAAGAACTGAGACCACCGTTTGCGGTTGTGTGGCGAGCGAACCGCGTACAGGAGTCGAATTCGAAGTCTCCAGGAGGAATTCGGGTCCACTCGCTTAGGGGATGGCCTTCGTTTGAGGCTGATGCGCTTGTCGCCCGCGTCAACCGAGCGTGGTCGCGGGCGAGTCCTCCTTATCCCTCTAGGCTGATCGGACCGCCGGAGGCTGCAGCGCAATCGCCTTGCGTCCAAGCCTGGGTTCGCGCAAAGTGCAGCACATGGAAGACGGCTACACGCAGCTAGGCACCGTGCTGACAGACCAGCGTCCCGAAGACAGTGAGGGGGATGGCGTGATCGTCGTCGGCCGCTTCAAGGGCGACCCCTACGACGGCGTTCAGCTCAGCTACGAAGCTGGCCGGCGAAACCTGTGCCTGACCCCAGAGGGGGCGCTGCGCCTGGCATTCCTGCTCGCGGCCGCAGTCGAAAGGGATATTGACACCCGGTAGTGATCACGGGCAGCCGCTGGCTCACTACTGAGACACGCCTCCGTTGGCCTCACCTACGGCCGGCCGGACATCGCGCCGGGAACTCAGCGCGGGGCGCTGAACATTGCGTTAATTCCGGGCGGTGGAGTGTCTGGCGGAATCTTTAGCCACAGGGATGTGGACAGCTCAAGATCATCCGCGGCGCCCTGCAAACACTGTGCGTCGCGGACCTGCCGGTCGAGGAGGTTACGCCTGACTTAACCGGACCTACTGACGTCTTTTTTGGCCGTGGAGATCCACCGGAGCGCCGGACCAGTCTGTGGTTCGCCAGTCGTTTAACCACAGCACGCGGCCAGTCTGGTGATCACATTCATGTACCCTTATTGATCTTGGTATCTGTGTTGCAATGCAAGGTATTCCTACAACCATGCCAAGATCGCTCGGAACCTGAGGCGGTCGCTCCGGAGTGCGGCCGCTGATGCCCGGTTGATTCAGGCCGATGGGTTGGACAGCGAATCCCCTGCAGAAGTGGCGACCTCCCTGCCGACGCGCTTTGGAAGAGCTGCATGGACTCCAACGCAGCCTTGATCTACGTGTCAGACCGGATCAAGGATGAAGGAATGTAAAAGAACAGAGGCTGGCCGTCAAGACGAAATAGCCCGTGAACGGGATCGGGAATCGAGATCACCGACCGAGAGGAGTTCGGCATGGCGTCAATTTCTGAGCGGGAGAACTGGGAGATCCAGGCGGCGAACGCCTCCGGCAACACGCCTGTTGTCTTCATTCACGGCATCTGGCTGTTGCCGAGCAGCTGGGACCGCTGGGGCCAGCTGTTCAGCGAGGCTGGCTACGCGCCGCTTACCCCGGACTGGCCGGACGATCCTGAGACCGTCGAGGAGGCCCGCGCGAACCCGGAGGTCTTCGCCAAGAAGACGCTGAAACAGGTCGCCGACCACACCACCGAGATCATCAATGCCTTGGACAAGAAACCAGCGGTAATGGGCCACTCGACCGGCGGCTTGCTGGCACAGATGCTCGCGGGTCGTGGCCTCTCGGCGGCCACGGTGGCGATCGACCCAGGGGTCTTCCGCGGCGTTCTGCCTCTACCGGTCCCCACGCTCAGGTCTGTGGGCCCGTTTCTGGTCAACCCGCGCACCCGGGGCCGCGCGATCACGCTCACGTTCGATCAGTTCAAGTACGGCTGGGCAAACGCGCTGGACGAGAAGGAGGCCAAGGAGCTCTACGAAACGTTCCACGTCGCCGCCTCCGGGATCTCGCTCGTACAGATGGGCAACGCGAACCTCAACCCATGGACACAGTCGAAGGTGAACACGAAGAACCCCGACCGTGGTCCTTTGCTGATCATCGAGGGTGAGAAAGACCACACGGTGCCGTGGGCGATTGCGAACGCCGCCTACAAGCGGCAGAGGCACAACCCAGGCGTGACGGAGATCGTGAAGATCCCGAACCGCGGCCACGCGCTCACGATCGACCACGGCTGGCAGGAGGTCGCGCAGACCGCACTCGATTTTGTCGAGCGCTTCGTCCCGGCCAAGCCGAGCTAGGCCGCCTGATATGGGGGAATTCTCCGACCCTTCCCAATCCTGTGATCGAGGTGCGGCTCAACCGACTTGACCTTGGAGTGACGAGAAACATCCAAGGTGCGCTCGACCACGACGGTGCAAAGTCCCATGATCTAGAGACGCCTTCGTCATGCTCTCGGTGATCTCGGTGGCCTGACGTCCCTAACAGAGCGCTGATAGAGCCAGATCAGTCGATGAAGGAGGCTGAGTTTGGCAGTGATGTGAACCTGCCACCGCGCCGCTATCTGTTACGAAGTCTCTTGTGTATGGACGCGCCAGGGCACGTGACATCACTAGCCTCGGTCGGGCGCGGAGCTGCTTGCAGCTAGCCCTGGACGGCTCGTTAGAAGCGGTAGTGCACGACGATGGTTCCTGTCCGGGACCAGGCGGTGCTGCGCGCCGCCAGCCGGTGGTATCGGCGTAAGGCTGGTGGGAACTCGGCGACCTCGGGTTCCCGGCTGAGCAGGATTACTTGACCAGCTTGATCTTGGGGTTCCATTCGGGTGCGTGGGGGTCGTCCATGCCGGGGAACTTGACCTGGTTGGCGACTGTCTTGGTGCCGCTTGCGTGCTGGGCGATCCAGATGGTGAAGCGGGTATAGCTGTTGAACGCGATCTCGCCGCTGGGGAAGTGGTTGATGAGCCGGTTCCACAGCGACACCAGCTCATCTTGGGAGAGGAACGCCATCATGCCGTCGGCGACGATGATGGCGGGCCGGCCGGTGGGGACGGCGTCCAGCCAGTCCTGGTCTCGCACGTCGGCGCCGATAATGTGGGCGTTGGGGTGCTCCGGAATCAGGCGCTGGCGTGCGGTGGCGACAGCGGGGAAGTCGACGTCGTACCAGTCCACGGTAGCCGGGGGTGCCAGGCGCTCGAATCGGGTGTCGAGCCCGGCGGCCAGGTCCAGACCGACCGCGTCCGGGTGGCGGGTTAGGAAGTCCGAGGCCACCTGGTCCAGCTTCTTGGCCCGGAGGGCAACGTTGAGGATGAGGTTGGTCTTGATGTCCAACTTGTCGTATTCGTAGTCGGTGGCGCGGACGATTTGGTCGGCCGTGGCCTCGCCGAGGATGGGGTGCGGCCGGCGGTTGTCGAGTGCCCTGGCGTACAACGTCAGGAACAAGCTGTCCTCAAGCGGTGTGAAGGCCGGAAGCGTGACCGCCATCGTTCGACCCTGCCCGGTGGTCGTAGGCTTCACACCCATCCTCCCGGCCGTCGGGGGGGGTCGGCATCACCCGCGTCGGGTGATGCCGACGCAGAGCCCGTCCGACCCTGGGATGGCCGCATCCCATTCGGAGCCGCCACTAGGCAGGCCGCTACTGCCGCCAAAGGCAGTGTCGGCAACCGGCGCCGCGGCACGGATCCCGCGGGCGGCCGCCGCAGTCGATCCGCCGGCTCGGGACCAGTCGCGGGGGTGACGCGCAGCAGAGCGTGACGAGGTGGAAGCTCCTGCATAAACGCTGTGGCCAGTCCGATGGCGATGAGTCTCGCAGACGTGCCCAGTCTGTACTCACACCGATCAACCGCGCTCAAGGAGATGACATGCCCGCTACCTACACCTTCGATGTCTTTACCAGCCTCGACGGCTACGGTGCCGCCGGCGGCAACTGGACCGGCTACTGGGGTAAGCAAGGCCCCGAGCTGCTCGACCACCGCCTTACCTTGTACAGCGCGGAGCAGCGGATGGTCTTCGGGGCCAACACGTATCGGCTCTTCGTGGAGATGCTGGCCGAGAGCACCGAGGAGTCCGAAGTGCGTGACCCATGGGTCACCCGGATGGTGAATATGCCGGCAACGGTGGTATCGACCACGCTGGAAGGACCCCTGGACTGGCCAGACGCGACCGTCGTACGCGGGAACGCGGTCGACGTCGTCGCCCGGCTCAAGGAGGAGTCCGAGGTGCCGTTGCGCTCGCACGGCAGCCTGTCGTTGAACCGGGCGCTGATGGCGGCCGGCTTAGTCGATTACGTGCAGGTGACACTATTCCCCGTCATCACCGGCCAGACCGGGCTGGACCCGATCTTCCAGGGTGCGGCCGACTTCGACTTAGAGCTGATCGAGCACCGGACGCTCGACGGCCACATCCAAGAGCTCATCTACCGACCCACCCTCCATTGACCTGTACGCCTTCGCAGAGGATCCGTCATGCCTGCATCCACGCACCCCATCCCAGGCGGACGGGAACGAAGCACGACCGCTCGACTGGCGACCTCTGGTGAGACCTTCGAGCGTGGCGAAGCTGTCGACACCTAGCGCTCGAGCCGTAGTCCAGCGTGGGACGAGCCTTGGCGACCGACAGCTTTCCCAAACCGATGAGTCCAAGCCTGCGGCGAAGCGTTTCGGAAGCCGTCGGATCAGCGGAACGTCCGGTGCAACGCAACGCAACCGCGCTTGTGCCGCAAGCGGACCGGTCATCGGTCGCCATCGAACGGTCGATAGCGGATGGGGAAGCGGTCAATGGACGGCGAGCCCAGCGGTGCAGGAGCCGAAGTGTGTACAGCATCATTCGTGCTTTTGTCTGCCAGCGACCTGACCAGCTTCGATCGCTGCCAATGCGCCCGGACAGACGATCACCGGATGCAGGTCATCGGCTTGTCGTCGGTCCGATGAGGTTGCGGCGGTGTTCATGTTGCAGGACGTCAGGTCGCAGGCGTTCCCACAGCCTCGATCCGGCGGGAGCAATTCGACTTTCCCTAAACACCGAGCGAGGCCGTGGAGATCCCAGTCGTGGCATGGGGCACGTAACCATGAGCAGAGGGATTCGCCGCGCACCTATGGACTGTTCGGTGAATTGATTAAGCCCGCATAGACGAAGGGTGGCTGCAGGTCTTGCCGGTTGCCCGGATCGGATGAAACCGTTGGTTTGAGAGGGTTGACCATGGGACCTTTCGATCATGCGGAGCCTGGCGGCTCGGACGCAAAGCCTGGGACCGGCAAGGTGGTGGGCAGCGTCGCTGAGCTGTGGCGTTATCCGGTCAAATCGATGCGGGGCGGCACCGTGTCGCAGCTCTTCATCACCGACCGCGGAAGTCCCGGTGACCGCGCATGGGCGCTCCGCGACCCCACCAATGGCCGGATCGCAAGCGCGAAACGGTTCCCCCAATTGCTCGACTTCCGCGCCACCTATGAGGTCGAGCCCACCATGACCACTCCGGGCCGAGTGCGGATCGAGGCCCCCGATGGTCAAACCGTGTACGCCGACGAGCCGGGTACCTCGGAGTTGATCTCAAGCCTCCTTGGCCGCAGACTGCGGCTGGAGAACCAGCCACGGGGCGATGAGAAAACCGGCATCGACCGGCGTACGGTGTTCGGCGATGTGCCGGTCTCGGAAATGAAGCCGGCCTGGACGCCGGAGGCGATGCCGGACTACTTCCAGCTCAAGACGGGCACGTTTTTCGAGATCGGTGCTGTCTACCTTCTCGGCAGCGGCTCGGTCGGCCACCTCCGTGAGCTGCAGGGCGGAACGGCGCTGATAGACCGCCGCCGGTTCCGGCCGAACATCTACACCGACACCGGACCGGCAACGGACCGGTTCGTCGAGGACGAGTGGATCGGCGGCAGTCTCCAGGTTGGTGGGTCAGTGGTGTTGGACGAGTTCCAGCCGACATTGTGGTGCGTGACATCCACGCTGGCTCAAGAGGAGCTGCCGCGTGACCGTAGTGTGCTGCGCGCGACCGCGCAGCATCACGCGGGCTGCCTCGGGGTCTATGCCTCGGTCCGGCACCCAGGTCTCGTCCGTGTCGGTCATCAAGTCGTCCTCCACGGACCAGGAGTGGCCCAACCGCCGAGTCGGATCTCCGGTCGTGCCGTAAGGCGTAGGAGGAGCTGACTCCTTGCGGGCAGATCCCGCGGTTAACTCCCTACCCATGTTTGTGCATTGACGCGACGGTTGTTGGACCCATCCGGTCGCAGATCTCATCCGACTGGCAGACGCTGCCCTGCCCGATCCCAGCGTGCGGGATAGGGCAGGGCGTGCCGTCGTCGTGATAGATCAGCCTGTTCGAAGCCACGGCTATGGGGCTGGCGGCGTCGAGATTCGTCGCAGATCCTCGAGGGCAGCTTGCGTCACGCTTCGGTTTTACCGGACGCCAGCCGGGATGGGTACCTCTGGCTCAGGAGCAGCTTCGTGTCTGGTCGGGCTGGATGAGTTCTGCAGTACCCAGAATCCAAGGATCGGTTTGATGATCATTCCCCAGAACAGGGCGAGGG
>JBKOZG010000206.1:0-7297 GCA_046725775.1 Actinomycetota bacterium
ACTTAATACAACGCTGCACGGGCGGAAGGTGAACACTCTAATCAGGACCGTGACCTGACCTTCTGGTTGAGGACATTGCCGTAGTCGTCTACCGCCACGATGCTTCGCTTCGTGCCACCGAAGATGGCTAGCGCCGGCCAGCCGGTGAACCACCAGACACCCAGCGTGAAGACGCCGATGTAGAAGTGCAGCAGATGGTTAGCTCGATGGCCACGGGCCATGACAGCCATCGTTCCAGACCGCGCCTCTATCCGGAAATCTCCGTGAGCAACTAAGCGGCCGACTTCCTGGGCGAGTACCGCTTGCCGCTCGTCGACGCTCTTGACTTGTTGACGTTCAGGTGTTGCCTGCGGCCTGGCGACGGCCGGCCCGGCTGAATGCAGCGATGGATGCGCGTTCATGAGGTCCCTTCGCCCTGCGGGTCGCACTAGGGAGCGGAGCTTGAGAGCGGCCGTAAGCGAGAGCACCGCCCCTACAACTCATAGAACGCGAGCGGGACCATTTAGGTTAACGCTCAAAGAGAGGCCGCCGAGCCGACAACGACTCAGCGGCCTCCCCGGAACTTAACGTTTGCCTATTGAGTCTTCATGGCGCGGACGCAACAGGAGACGACCGCGACATCCATCTCGCAGAGATCAAGCAAGGTCGAACCGATCGAGATTCATTACCTTGTCCCACGCTGCCACGAAGTCACGCACGAACTTCGCCTTCGCGTCGTCACAAGCGTAGACCTCCGAAAGGGCCCTCAGCTGGGAGTTCGATCCGAAGACGAGGTCGACGGCAGTGCCGGTCCACTTGAGCTCGCCCGTAGCGCGATCGCGACCTTCATACACGTTCTCAGCCGAATCTGATGCCTTCCACGCCGTGCCCATGTCGAGCAGGTTCACGAAGAAGTCGTTGGTCAGCGTCTCGGGCCGAGCGGTGAAAACGCCGTGCCGGGATCGCCCGAAGTTGGCGTTCAGAGCGCGCATGCCACCGAAGAGGACTGTCATCTCGGGAGCAGACAGCGTTAACAGGGTGGCCCGCTCCAGCAGCAGGGTCTCCGGTGACAATATCTCTCCGGCTCGGAGGTAGTTGCGGAACCCGTCGAAGGTTGGTTCGAGCACAGCGAACGACTCCACGTCGGTTTGCTCCTGCGAGGCATCAGTGCGTCCCGGCGTGAATGGGACTTTGATGTCGTGCCCGGCGTTCTTCGCCGCCTGCTCGACCGCGGCGCAGCCGCCCAGGACGATCAGGTCAGCGAGCGAGACTCTCTTCCCACCGGTCTGTGAGCTGTTGAAGTCCTGCTGGACCTGCTCTAGTGTCTGCAGCGCCTTCGCCAGTTCGACCGGCTCGTTGATTTCCCAGTCCTTCTGTGGCGCGAGGCGAATCCGGGCCCCGTTGGTGCCGCCGCGCTTGTCGGTGCCGCGGAAGATGGCCGACGACGACCACGCGATGTAGACGAGCTGGGAAATCGACAGTCCCGAAGCGAGGATCCTGGCCTTGAGGGCAGCGATATCCTCCTCTCCGATCAGTTCGTGATCGACCGCGGGGACGGGGTCCTGCCATAGCTGCGGCTCCGGCACCCACGGCCCCAGGTAGCGCGAGACGGGACCCATGTCGCGGTGCAGCAGCTTGTACCATGCCCTGGCGAACGCGTCTGCGAGCTGGTCTGGATTCTCGCGGAAACGCGTCGTGATCGTGGCATAGATGGGGTCCACCTTCAGGGACACGTCCGTAGTCAGCATCATGGGGGCGTGCCGCTTCGACGGATCATGAGCATCCGGAACGGTACCCAAGGCCTCGGGATTCTTAGGAGCGTACTGCTTCGCTCCGGCGGGGCTCGTGGTCAATTCCCAGTCATACTTGTAGAGGTTTTCCAGGTACCCACTGTCCCATCTCGTCGGCTCGTTGGTCCACGCGCCCTCCAGCCCGCTGGTGATCGTGTCGGCGCCCTTGCCGCTGCCGAAGGAGTTCTTCCAGCCGAGGCCTTGCTCCTCGAGGGGGGCGCCCTCGGGTTCAGGACCTAGGTGTGTCGCGGGGGCAGCACCATGGGTCTTGCCGACGGTGTGGCCGCCGACGATGAGCGCAACCGTCTCCTCGTCGTTCATCGCCATTCGACGGAACGTTTGTCGAATGTAGTTCGCTGCAGCGAGCGGGTCCGCGTTGCCGCTCGGCCCCTCCGGATTCACGTAGATCAGGCCCATATGGTCAGCGCCGAAGGGCCCCTCGATCTCCTCGCCGGCGTGGCGCTCGTCTCCAAGCCACGTGTCCTCCGGGCCCCAGAAGATCTCCTCCGGCTCCCAAATGTCCTCTCGTCCGAAGCCAAAGCCGAACGTCTTGAACCCCATCGACTCATAGGCAACATTGCCGGCAAAGACCAGCAGATCGGCCCAGGAGATCTTCCGGCCGTATTTCTTCTTGAGTGGCCAGAGCAAACGGCGCGCCTTGTCGAGGCTCGCGTTGTCGGGCCAACTGTTGAGGGGCGCAAAGCGCTGGGAGCCGTCGCCTCCCCCGCCACGGCCGTCGGCGATGCGGTACGTGCCTGCGGCATGCCACGTCATGCGGATGAAGAACGGCCCGTAGTGGCCGTAGTCGGCCGGCCACCAGTCCTGAGACGTCGTCATCAGCTCGGTGAGGTCTCGCTTTAGCGCTTCGACGTCGAGGCTCTTGAACTCTTCCGCGTAATTGAAGTCCTCGCCCATCGGATCGGACAGGGGCGAGTGCTGGTGGAGAACCGAGAGGTCCAACTGATTCGGCCACCAGTCCTTGTTCGTCCTTGGCGCAGTCGTCTTGGGAGTCGGCGAGGGGATTGCTGGGTTCTCACTTTCAGACATGTCGGTCCTTCTCCTCTGTCAGTGTTTCCTTCTGATGGCTGATTGATCGCGTGACGTTAGTTCGCCCTCGCGAGAAAATGCTGACCTTCTCGAACGTTTGGCGACTCGATGGGGTGCGGGCAGCAGTAGGCGGTCATGCCGCCAACTGTGAAAGCCTGGGCCTCTTTGAAATGCTCGTTGCAGAGCGACGCGCCGCAATGACGGCAGGCACCCACAGCAGGGCGCACGGTTCCCGAGAGATTGCACACGTAGCAGTTCATCGGGCTCACGTCCTTTCCTCACGCTATCGTGGTAAGACCGCTCCGGCCAAGGAGCCTCTGCAGGACCGCGAGCTTCCCATCCGGAGAAAGTCTTGATCTCTATCTTAGAGTGACTCTAAGTACGATGAAAATGTTTGACGGCACGGGCCGGCGGCCGGGCCTTCCCCGCGGCATTTGACCGGCTGATCCGGGCCGGCAGATGCTTGCCTCGGAACGACGAGAGGTCAGACAGGACGGTCGCCTTTGATCGTGACGCGGTAGCCGGAGCGGGTTTGGGGCCAATAATCCCATATGGCCTGGTGCTGGACGCAGCGGTTGTCCCAGAAGGCGATTGAGTCCTTTTGCCAGCGGAAGCGACACTGGAACTGAGCCTGCTGCACGTGGTCGAAGAGGAAGGCGAGGATGGCGTCGCTCTCGGCCTTGGGAAGGCCGGCGATACCGGTGGTGAACATCTTGTTGACGAAGATGGCTTTGCGACCGCTGACCGGGTGAGTGCGGATGACAGGGTGCTCGGCCCGCGGGTAGCTGCGGCTGCCGTCGTCGCGGCCGATTCGCTGGTTGACGCTCCGATAGTAGGGCGCGCCGTCATGCACAGCGGTGAGCCCGCCGAGGAACGCCTTCATCGGCTCTGACAGGGCATCATAGGCAGCGTACATGCTGGCGAAGAGGGTGTCGCCACCCGTCTCGGGCAGCGTGTGGATGCGCAGGATGGAGCCAAGGGGCGGCTCTTGCTCGCAGGACACATCGGAGTGCCAGCTCTCGCCAGCGACACGCTTCGACGATTCGTCGGCGTGGATGGTCATGACCTCGGGGTGCTCGGGCAGGCCGGGGTCGTTCGGGTGCGCGACAAGCTCGCCGAAGCGCCGGCCGAGGTCCATCTGAGATTCGACGCTGATGTCCTGATGGCGGAAGAAGATGACCTGGTGCTGGATGAGGGCGTCGTGGATGAGGGCGAAGGCTTCATCGTCCACCGGCTGATCGAGGTCGACGCCCTCGATCTCAGCGCCGATTACAGGCGTCAGGGGCTCAATACGGAATGCTGCTTTGATCATGGCCGTGCTCCCTAGATTGCTCCTTTGGCTGGGATATCGCCACTTCGCCTTGTCCCTCAGCCGGCCCTTACGTTCCCCGATACGCTTGTGTATTCCCGAGTCGAAGGTCCTGCTCGCCGGCGAGCTCGTCTTCTTCGTCTCGATGCCCCTGGCGGCTACCGGCAGGATTGGCGGCTGGCGTAGGTGACTGACCGCATCACGTGGACGGATATCGAACTCGTTCGTGGCCACGGGCCCTTCGGTGGCAATTAGGCTAGCATGCGACAGGTAACACGACCTGGTGAGCCATAACGATGCCACCTCAGTCATGGCGCGCGAAAGGTAGACGATGCCCGTCCAGCCAGCCGACCCCAGGGGGAACTACCGCGCTCATCGCGACGAAGTGCTCGAGGCTGTCACCAGCAGCCTGGACAGCGGCTCCTACATCCTGGGCCCTGAGGTCGCGTCCTTTGAGCAGGAGTTCGCCGTGTATCTTGGCTGCGGTCATGTCATAGGCGTGGCTAGCGGTACAGACGCGATCGAGCTGGCGCTTCGGACCCTGGGTATTGGCGCCGGCGATTCAGTGCTCACCGTCTCCCACACTGCCGTCGCGACGGTTGCCGCCATCGAAATGGTCGGGGCTTCGCCTGTGCTGGTCGATATCGAAGACATCGCCATGACCATGTCACCCGACAGCCTCGAGGCCACGGTCGTCGCCCTTCAATCCCAGCACCGCTTTCGCGCAGTCATGCCCGTGCACCTTTATGGGCGGCCCGCGGACATGACCGCCATCCTGGACATCGCCGGCCGTTACGGCCTCAAGGTAGTCGAGGACGCCGCCCAGGCCCACGGCGCCGAGCAGGCAGGCCGGCGGGCCGGCACACTCAGCGACATCGCCGCCTTTAGCTTCTACCCCACGAAGAACCTGGGCGCCCTCGGCGATGGCGGCGCCCTCTCCACAAACGATGCCGCCCTCGCGGAGCGCGCCAGAGCTCTGCGCGAGTATGGCTGGCGCAGCCGTTATGTCAGCTACGAGCCGGGCATTAACTCGCGCCTGGACGAGCTGCAGGCCGCCATCCTTCGCGTCAAGCTGCGCTACCTGGACGAGGAAAACCTGCGCCGCCGGAGCATAGCGGCCACTTACGACGAGCGACTGACAAAGGCCTCCTACCGGCTGCCCGCCGCAGCGCCGGACATGAGTCACGTCTATCACCAGTACGTCATCCGTTCACCGGGCCGTGACGCCCTTCGAGCGCGGCTAGCCGAGCGCGGCGTCAACACGCTCATCCATTACCCGCTTGCCGTCCATCAGCAGCCCGCGTACGCCGGCCGCCTGGCTATGGCGCCTGGCGGGCTGCCAGTGACGGAGGCGGCCTGTCGCGAGATCCTCAGCATCCCTGTGCAGCCGGAACTCACAGACGAGGAGGTTAACGCCGTCTGTGACGCTCTGCTCCACTAGCACCGCCTGAACCCCTGCCCGCCGTCTCAGGTTTGAGGAATTCCGAAACCCGTCGCCCTCCTTCGGGGAGGGCAATCGTCTCGGAACGTTTCCAGAGCCTTTAAAGCACGGGCCCTGGACGTATCGGTTCAGTAGCGAAATCGGCGCAGCGGCAGCCCTGGGCTTGTTGGCCGGCACGCGGGCGCGAGATTCTGAGCCCTGGAGTAATGCGCCGCGTGGCAAGTCTCCTCAGGCGTTCAGATAGTGCGGCCCCTGACCGGCCAAGGGCGCGCCGCCCCTTCGGCGTAACCCTAATCGCGGTGCTACAGGCACTCAACGCGATCACCCTGGGCTTGTACCTGCTGCTAAGGAGGGTTGACCCAAACCTTATCGTCCGCGAAGACCCTGGTTACTTCGGGACGATCCTGGTGCTTTCGGGCCTGATCGTTGCGGTTGGACTCTGGCGTCTCGACCGCTGGGCCTGGGTGGCGACGATGCTCTGGGCCGGCTCTTCCATGGCCTCCGCTCTGATTGCCCACGTCCAGGGCCATCCCACCAGCCACGCCGTCATGGCGCTCAGCGTGCTCCAGGTGTTCTATCTCAATCTCTCGGACGTGCAACGTGCGTTCCAGCGGGAGCGCGCTCCGGAGCAGACCTCCTCATGAACGAAGCGCGCGCTGTGGAGGACATCCAGCTTTTGCGGAAATACGAACCTGTCGTCCGGTATACCCAGGGCGAAATGTTCTTTCCCGAGCATATCGAACCCTACGTGAAGCGCTGCAGTCTCTGGAGCCGCCCTACTGAAGGTGCGGCGCGGGAGTTGATTTCCGCCGGCAGCCTGACCAGCGACACTCTGGCGGACCAGGGCAGCCGCGACACGGCCGGGGCGCTCTCGCTCCGCTTCGTCGCCAGACCGCTCAACGGCGCCGCATACCAGCGCTGGCACTCGACGCGTCCTCGCTTCATGAGCAGAGGCCGCCTCGCGCGGGTCGGCCTGTTCGGGCGCTTTGTAAGCGCAATTTTCAACCTCGTGCTCCTGCTGCGAGGACGCGTACCCGGCGGCACCGTAGCCGCGGCGCAGCAGCAATACGAAGCGATCAGGCAGGAGTCACGGGAGTACGTCTACCACGGGCGTGTCACCCGGCAAGACGGCTACACAGTCCTCAACTACCAGTTCTTCTACGCCATGAACGATTGGCGCTCCTCATTCCACGGCGCCAACGACCACGAGGCGGACTGGGAGCAGATCTTCGTCTACCTGACACCTTGCGAGGACAGCTCCCTGCAGCCCGCGTGGGTTGCTTATGCTTCCCACGACTACTTCGGTGACGACCTCCGCAGACGCTGGGACGACCCCGAGCTGGCGCGCATCGGCGACCACGTGGTCGTTTTCGCCGGGGCCGGCTCGCACGCCAGCTACTTTCTGCCCGGCGACTACGTAACCGAGGTCGAGATCGGCTTTCTGAGGCCGCTGACAGCCATCTCGGAAGCTCTGCGCCGGTTTTGGCGAGAAACACTGCATCAGGGCGGACCCAGTGGTGTTCCTAGAGCAGTCCGCGACCTCATCACCGTGCCGTTTGTCGATTACGCCCGCGGCGACGGCCTGGCAATCGGCCCGGGCCAGGCGGCCGCCTGGTCGCCCGTGCTCATCGACGAAGATGTGGACTGGGTGGGTAAGTACAAGGGCCTCTGGGGCCTGGATACGCAGGACCCGTTTGCCGGCGAGCGAGCCCCCGCCGGCCCCATGTACAA
>JBKOZG010000087.1:0-6251 GCA_046725775.1 Actinomycetota bacterium
ATCCACCTGATCACCCTCACCAGTCCAGCCCAGGTTGATGATCAGCTGTGCGAGTGGTTGAGCGCAGCCTTCGACTTCAACACTGACTGAAACCCATCACACCCTTCGACAGGCTCACGGCAGATTCTCGAAAGGCTCGTAGCAGTCGTACGCTTCTTGCCGGATGATCTTCTCGTCGCGGAACGTGAAGATCAAAACGCTGTATGTGTGAAGCCGCTGCCCTCGGCGCAGCGCGCCCGCGTCCTTCGCGAGCTCGGCATGCCACTCGGCCTGGCAGACAACTGTGTCCCCGTCTTCAATCCAGCGGCTGACGTCGTACCGCTGGAAGGCCAGCATCCCGGCACCTAATTCGCTTGCCGCGATCATGCCGTCGAGACCACGGCTCCCTACACGGGGATCCACAAGGCTCGGATACTCGACCTGCTCGACATCATCATGGAAGAAACGGCGCAGCTCCTCCCCATGAGCGCCGGACTCGAGCGCCTGCATCAACTCGATGACGAACGCCTGCTGATCACTGACGTGCACCTCTTCGCTGGTCACTTCGCTTTCCCTTCTGCCGTGCTCGGACCTCCAGATGGACCGGCGTGCCGCGGAAGCCGAACTCCTCGCGAAGCCTGCGCTTCAAGAAGCGAAGGTAACCAGGCTCTAGCTGCCCAGAAGTAAACAGCACGAAGGTCGGCGGACCGGCGCGGGCCTGAGTCCCGAACAGGATCCGCGGCTGTTTGCCGCCACGTACCGGATGTGGGTGCGCCGCAACGATCCGGCCTAGGAATGCGTTTAGTCTGCCCGTTGTGATCCGGGTCTCCCAACCAGCCAGCGCCTCCTGGATCGCCGCACTAATGCGATCAATATGGCGGCCCGTCAGTGCAGAAATGTTGATCTTGGCTGCCCACTCGAACTGAACGAGCTCACGCTCGATCTCCCGCCCCAGGTAGCGGCGTCGCTCATCGTCGGTCAGGTCCCACTTGTTGAACGCGATCACCAGCGCACGCCCTGCCTCCTCCACAGATGTGAGGATCCGGAGGTCCTGTTCAGTGAGTGGGGCGCTGGCATCTACGACGACAACGCACACCTCCGCCCGCTCTATGGCGCCATGCGTACGTAGGCTCGCGTAATACTCATGCCCGGAGCTCTCCTTGACCCTACGGCGGATTCCAGCGGTATCGATGAACCGATAGATTTCGCCACCGAGCTCAACGAACTCGTCGACAGGATCTACCGTCGTCCCGGCGACCTCATCGACGACCACCCGCTGTTGTCCCGCAATCTTGTTGAGCAGGCTTGACTTCCCGACGTTGGGCTTCCCGACAATGGCAACACGACGTGGCCCGTGCTCGAGTTCGTGTGACGCTGGCGGGGCCTCGGGAATGGCCGCCAGAATTGCGTCCAGCAGGTCACCGCTCCCCCGGCCGTGCAATGCGGACACAGGTAACGGTTCGCCGAGGCCGAGCTGCCACATGGCTGCCGCTTCCGCCTCGGTGCGCTGATCATCGACCTTGTTGGCGGCCAGAATCACGGGCTTTCCGCTGCGACGCAACACCTTCACGACAGCCTCGTCGATGTCTTGTGTGCCAACGGTGGCATCGACAACAAAGACCACGGCATCTGCAGCAGCGACGGCGAGTTCGGCCTGTTCTGTGACCCGGGCGGCCATTCCCATTGCATCCGGAGCCCAGCCACCTGTGTCTACCAGCACAAACTGCCGGCCGTTCCATGTGGCGTCATAGGAGACCCGGTCACGCGTTATCCCGGGCACGTCCTGGACCACAGCCTCCCGCCGACCGATCATGCGGTTCACCAAGGTCGACTTACCGACGTTGGGTCGGCCAACAACCGCCACCACAGGCAAGACCTGCGACTCTTCGACAGTCGCGACGTCACTCATGTTCACTTCGCTTAGGACTCTCGAGCCTGCTGGTTGCTCTCGACCAGACGTTGGATCGTGCGGGCTTTGATCTTCGGTGGCCCCGGCAAGGGTAGCCCTGCCACCGCCTGCGCTGCGACCACATGATCCGCCAGATGTTCCCGGACGACCTCGGTCCATTCGGCGACAACGGCCTTGCGCCGCGGCCATGGAGATCGAGGTAGCTTGAAAGGCTCCCCGTAGACCAGGTGGATTGGTCTCCGCAAACGTGGTACCTGGTTCTTATGCTGCCCTGGTTCCCGGGTGCCGAGAATTGCCACTGGGACAATCGGCGCGCCCGAGACCATCGCAAGATATGCGGCGCCTCCCTTTGCCCAGGCGACCTCGCCACCACTGCGCGCTCCTTCGGGGAAGACTGCCAGCATCTTGCCGGCACGCAGTACCTGGACTGCCCTCCGGATCGCTTGGGGATCGATCTGTCGACGATTGAGGGAGATCTGGCCTCCGTGACTGAGGAACTGGCCGACCAGGCCGCTAAAGGCCTCCCGCTTCACCATTGCAAAGGTGAGCCGTCTGGTTAGCGCCACGAGAGCCGGCCCGTCCAACAAGCCGATGTGGTTAGCAGCCAAGATCACCGGTCCGGAACTCGGGATGTACCGAGCATCATGCACTTTTACCCGCCAGCCCAGACGCAGCCCGAGGCGCAAGAGTGGGCGAGTAAGCCGCAAAACCCATTCCTTCGGCGCTGGCAGTCGATCGGTGTGCGGCAGATCGGGGCTAACCCCTTGGATCACGCCTGTCTCCGAGCGCCCGGACCGGAACGAATGTACAGATCGTTTCGATTACCTCCTCGAGGCTAAGTAACGTGGAGTCGACCACATGCACTCCGGGAGCGGCCGACTCGAACTGGGCAACCATGGAATCGTCACGGTCCCGACGGATCACCTGATCGGTTACCGCGTCAACGTCCACCTGGTGCTCCGCGAGCTCGGCATGTCTCCGCGCCACCCGCGCGGCGGGGTCAGCGACGAGGAGAACGCGCACATCGGCGTCGGGTGCCACCACAGTGGTGATGTCCCTTCCCTCGGCGACGATGCCATCGACTGCCTCAGCGATCAGCTTCTTCTGCCGCGCGGCCAGATCAGCCCGAATCTCCAGGTTGGCGGCGATTGTGCTGACAGCGGCTGACACCTCGGGGGTTCTGATCGCTTCGGAGACATCAGCTCCATTGATCGCAATCGCCGGGCGTCGCGGGTCCTGGTCGATCTTCATCGAGGCGTGTGACAGCAGCCTCGCGACGGCAGCCTGATCCTCAAGGTCGACGCCTTCGCGCAAGGCCAGCCAGGTGATCGCCCGATACATCGCACCAGTGTCTAAAAAGGCCAGGCCGAGGCGCTCTGCGACGCCCCGAGCCGTGCTTGACTTGCCTGACCCACTGGGGCCGTCGATGGCGATAACGAGTGGCCGATTCGACTCTGTCGTACGACACGGCTCCGTCGCAGCCTGGTGCTGGTCGGACATGGCGGCCTCAGACACGCGCTTCAGAGTACCGGCCACTTGTCACGACACTGTCCAACCATGGGCGAGCATCGTCTCGACCAGCGCATCCGCCTGCTCAGGGGCGACCGACAAGGAGAGATAGCCGACCTCTCGGTCCGGGTCGTGCTCGATAGAGATGTCCTCCACGTTCACCCCGGCCGCGCTGACGTCACCAAACAGTCGGGCCAAAGCACCAGGCTCGTCCGGAATCGCGACCACAACCTCGCTGTAGCGGACCGCCGCGGCCCCATGCTTACCAGCGATCTTGCGTGTCCCGGCCAACCCGCGTTTCAGCTGGCTCTCCAAGTCGTCGGTTGCTGGCGTCGCCTCAACAGCCTTGATCAACATGCCGAGCTGGTCCTGCACCCCGCGCAGCTCCTCGAGCACCGCCTCCGAGTTCGCCCCCACAATCTGCTGCCAGAGCACTGGATCGCTGCCTGCGATGCGCGTCACGTCGCGGAGACCTTGGCCAGCCAGTCTGAGGTCTCCCTCTGGAATCGCAGTGAGGCGGCCCGCAATCAGCACCGACATCAGGTGTGGCAAGTGAGACACCCGTGCAACCGCCGCGTCATGGTCGTCAACGTCCATGATCATCTCGCGGGCCCGGCAGGCACGGACCGCGGCTCGAACGAGTTCCACTGATTCGGACGCCGACCGTCGGTGTGGCGTTACCACCCAGGTGCGGTCAGCGAATAAGCCCGGGTGGGCCGTTACCGGGCCCGAGTGATGTGATCCAGCCATTGGGTGCGAGCCGACATAGCGACTGAGGTCGACATCGCGCTGCCACAGAGTGTCCAGTACGCCCGCCTTGACCGAACCGACGTCAGTGACCGTCGCGTTGGGATAGACCTGGAGGCTGTGCACCACAAGATCAGGAATGGCACCCGGCGGCACGGCAACCACAACCAAGGCCACGTCGGCGGAGGCGGGAGGGTCGATTGTTCCGGCCCCCAAGCCGGCAGCGACCTTGGCGTGGCTGATCTTGTGATCGCGCAGGTGAACCATGTAGCCGGCCGTCGAGAGTGCGCACCCGATCGAGGCCCCGATCAGCCCTGCTCCGATGATCACGACAACGGGTGAACTCGTCTCGCTCACGTGGCGCTGGGCTTCTTCGGTGGCTCCTCGTCGCCGTTAGCCGAATCCCGGGTCCGCGGCGCCGCTTCGGCGTCGCCCGCCGATCCAGGCCCATCGGCGAGCAAAGCGGCAAGCCGATCACCCCTGATGCGCCGGAATTTGCGCGGCATGGCCCTGGTCCGGTCGAGGACAGCGACCTCAAGGGCTTCCACGCCCAACACGCGCGGGGACGCATTCGGACCGCCATCGGCACCGAGCGCCTGCACGGCAAGGTGAGCCGCCTCGGCGAGGCTGAGGCTGTAATTGAATCCACGACCGACCACCTCAGCTATCACGTCCGCAGATCCGCCCATGACGGCGAAGTTTGCCTCGTCGGCCACCGAGCCGTCATAGGTCAGCCGGTAGATCTGGTCGAGCGCGGGTGTGGCACCGAGTTCGGCCACTACGATCTCCACCTCGTACGGCTTATCACCACCGGAGGAGAAGATCGTGCCCAGTACCTGCGCGTACGTGTTGGCCAGGCCGCGGCCAGTCACATCAGTCCGGTCATAGCTGTAACCGCGTAGATCGGCGTACCGGATCCCGGCTTGTCGCAGGTTCTCGAACTCGTTGTAGCGGCCGACGGCTGCGAAAGCAATGCGATCGTAGATCTCGCTGACCTTGTGGAGTGCCTGCGACCGGTTCTCAGCAACAAACAAGATGCCGTCGACGTAATGGAGGACGACCACCGAACGCCCTCGGGCGATGCCCTTGCGCGCGTAATCGGCCCGATCCTTCATCTGTTGCTCAGGCGCAACGTAGAACGGGATGCTCACCGATCCGTCCCCTTAGGCAAGTGGCGCTCCCGGTCCGTCCGGTCGCAGTGCGCGGCTTGCCATGAGCTGCCCGATCATCTCGCCAATCCGCTCTTCGCTCATGCGCTGGACGCCATCCCCAGTCGCGGCAAGCACCGCCGGAAAGATCTTCCGCGTCAGGTCGGGTCCACCGGTCGCCGAGTCATCATCAGCTGCGTCATAGAGGGCCTGGATCACCGCCATCGTCGCTTCACTCGCCTCAAAGTCGGGCCGATAGAGCTTCTTCAGCGACCCCCTGGCGAAAACCGATCCGGAGCCAACCGAGAAGTAGGCATTCTCTTCATAACGGCCACCAGTCGCGTCGTAGGAAAAGATGCGGCCCTCCTGCGTTGCTTCGTCCCAGCCGGCGAACAGCGGCACCACAACGAGACCTTGCATAGCCAGGCCCAGATTCAGCCGGATCATCGTCGCCAGCCTGTTTGCTTTGCCGACCAGGGAGAGCGGGGCGCCCTCGATTTTCTCGTAGTGCTCGAGCTCGACCTGGAACAAGCCAACCAGCTCAACCGCCAGCCCAGCAGCTCCAGCGATTCCGATGATCGAGAACTCATCTGCTGCAAACACCTTCTCGATGTCGCGTTGAGCGATGATGTTGCCCATCGTGGCTCGCCGGTCACCGGCTACGACAACTCCGCCAGGAAATACCGCGGCGACGATCGTCGTGCCATGAGGTGCTAGGTCACCGATCCCGGGAGCCGCCGTACGCGACAGCGGCAAGACGTCAGGGGCCACTCGTGAGGCAAAGTCAGTAAAGGAAGAAGACCCGATACGAAAAAACTCTGAGGTCAGTTCAACGACTTGTCGTCCGGCGTTCACTGGCCGCCCTTCTGGACGAACGAGCGCACGAACTCCTCGGCGTTGACCTCGAGAACGTCGTCAATTTCGTCCAGCAGCGAGTCCACCTCTGAGTCCAGTTCCGC
>JBKOZG010000235.1:0-5808 GCA_046725775.1 Actinomycetota bacterium
ACTCTGTAGAGCAGCAGGATCGGCTTGGCGGCATAGCTCACGGCATCAGCGGCATCGGCTAGTTCTTCGGCCTGGCGATGGGCTGATCGGAAGGTTCTCTTGCGGTCTCGATCGCGAGCGGCCTGCCCGTTGGCTCGGCCCGCAGCGCTTGTATCTCGCGACATGACGCAGATCTCACTGCACCGTTCTATCCCACGCGCGTGTCGGACTGTCACTGAGGCGTGGCTCCCTTCCACCAGAATCGTAGGCATGTTCTATTCAGATATGGATCTCAGCGACGCCGAGCTTCAGCACCTGGCCGAAGCGGATCGCCGCGAAGTCGATCCACCCATCGAGGTGGAGACGGCCACATGGTCACCTGGAGGCCAGCTCGATTGGTGGGTGAAAGACCGGCAGGAGTGGTTAGGTCGCGTACGCGGTGCAGACGGCCGCCAACGGTGGATCAGAGCTGGTGATCTTCGTCCGGCGAGCGGCTCACAACCCTGACTTGTCGTTGTCACAGCCAGAGAAGTCTGCTGGCACATCATTTATCTTGCCCAGATCTTAAGGCAGGGCCGATTCCTCTGCAGTTGCCTCAGGTGCCTGGCTGGGGTAGCGAAATGTGCGGGCCGCTTTTGTCGATCCAAACGGTTCCGCCAGCCGCCTTGATGGCGGCGATGTCGGCCTGGTCGAGAGGGGCCTTGTTGACGTACATCTTCGCACCAATGCCGGGTGGGATGCCGTGCTGGCCGAGGACGTGGTCGGTCGTAGCTGCGAGGAGCTTTGCCCGTTCCTCTGAAGAGGTGGTAGCAGATCGGCAGTTCGGCGTAGTTGTTTCCGTGTGCCTGGAACCTGCGGATCGGAGTGGCCGCGTTTGCCAGCGGGCGAAGAATAGGAGTCGTGCAGATGATGGTTGGCCATGCCAGCGGCGTGCGCGAGGGCGACGAAACACCTGGAGTGCCGATGGTGGTTGGTCATACCTATCCAGCGAGTACCGCCGGTCTGACAGGTGACCTGGCCACGAGGCCCGTCACTTCCGACCTACCAGTCGCCGAGCCGGCGAGCATCATTGATGACATGGTCGACGAGTGGGGAAGGCAGTCTTTTCCAGCAAGCGATCCCCCGTCGAACCGGTGAGGACTCCTCTGCCGGCCGCGCGCCGCCGTTACGGCCAATGGCATGTCAATTGATAAAGCAAAAACGATGCAGATCCAAGACGTCTCCCGGGCAAAGCTGCTACTCACCGAGCTGCTGTCCGCGTGTGATCCACGCTGGCGCACGATGATCACGCTGCACGCTGAATGGGCTGAGACGTGTTGGCTCACTGATCCAAACAGCAGCCCGGTGAAGCCCCCATGTCCTCGCGATCCGATCACCAACAGATCTGCCTCGCGGGACAGGTCGATGAGCACCTTGGCTGCGTTGCCCTCGCTGATCTGGGTCTTCAGATGGCTTGGAGGGTCCGCCTGAATACCTCCCGTACAGCGCGCTCGAGCATGGCCTTGGCGTGCTCTTCCCGATTGGCATCGGCCCCCCATGGAATCCGCCGAACGTGGGATCGATCGTCGGCGGCGGAGGCGTCCAGGCCGCAACCGCCAGAAGATCAGCACTGTTGGCGCTGGCTTCTTCGCTGGCGCAGCGCCAACTGGCTGTGCTCGGAGCCGTCCTACTCCGACCACAATTCGTTTCCATACCGCACCTGGCAGCGCGGTCGTCGACGTCTCTGGCTCGGCGGCCGTCTCGCCGCGCCCGGTTGCCCGCCCGCACGCCGCCACCATGCGGGGGGTGGCATCAGGTGGCGGCCACGCCGAGGGTGCTGCGCGCCTCCCGGATCATCTGTTGGGTGAAGCCCCATTCGTTGTCGTACCAGGCCATCACCTTGACCAACGTGGCGTCCACGACCCGGGTCAGCTCCAGGTCGATGACGGCGGCGCGCGGGTCGCCAACAATGTCGGCGGAGACCAGCGGGTCCTCCGATACACCGAGAATCCCTTGGTATTGCTCTGATGAAGCCTCCTGCCGGAATGCCTCGTTGACCTCCTGCGCGGTGGTCGGCCGGTCCGCGACGAACACGATGTCGGCGATCGACCCGACCGGGATCGGGGCACGCACCGCGATCCCGTCGAACCTGCCGGCCAGCTCGGGCACCGCAAGGGTGGTCGCTCGTGCCGCTCCGGTTGAGGTCGGCACGAGGTTGACTGCACCGGCGCGGCCGCGCAGGAAGTTCTTGCTGGGACTGTCGACGAGCCGTTGGCCGCCGGTGTATGCATGGATGGTCGTCATCATCCCGCGCTGAACCCCAATGTGGCGGTGGGCGATTTCGACAACCGGGGTGATGCAGTTGGTGGTGCAACTTGCACAAGAAATGATCTGTGCTGCACCGTCGGGACGGTTCACGCCGTGTACCACGGTGGGCACCGTCTCCGACGTCGTCGGCGCGGAAAGAATCACGAACGAGGCACCGGCCTGAATGTGCTTCTTCAGATCGTCCTCGGTTTTGAAGACACCGGTGCATTCCACCACCAGGTCCACGCCGAGGTCGGCCCACGGCAGATTCGCCGGGTCACGTTCGGCGAACGCCGCGATCCGCCGACCGTCGACCATCAGTGCCCCGTCCGCGGCGGTGACCGCACGGTGGTAGCGCCCGTAGACGGTGTCGTACTTCAGCAGGTAGGCCAGGTTGTCGACGTCGGCGATGTCATTGACCGCAACAAGATCGAGCCCGTCGGTATCCAGCAGGATCTTCAACGCCGCCCGGCCGATGCGCCCTAGTCCATTGATGGCCACCTTTGGCATCTCACATCACCTTCTTGTGGGGTTTCCCTGTGCGGCTCGTCGGCGCGCAATATGGTGTGCAGATGTCGCTTCGCCATCCACTCCCAGCCGCTGCCGTGGCGCTCACGCTGGCTGCCACGGCGGTCACCGTGTCGCCGGCTTCCGCTGAGCCGCGCGAGCCGATCGTGGTGGCGGCGCTGCCCCTGGGCCCCGCCGACCTGCCCCAGACGCGGACTACGCAAACCCTGCAGCCGGGCGTCACCCTCACCACGATCATGCGGGGTGAGGCCGACCCGGCCGCCCGCTGGACAGTTGAGGTGGCGATCCCGTCGCCGTCTCCTGACCCCGATGCCCCTGCGACCGCCCTTTCGGACCAGGCAACCGCCGAAGAAACCGCGGCTCAGCTGCTCGCCGCCGGTCTTGACGCCCGGGTCGAGCCGGTGCCGACACCGCAGCTGGCCGACGCCGGTGGGAGCGTGCTCGGGTTCCGTGTCCGCGTCGGGGCGTTCGCCACCCGGGCGGAAGCCGACGCGCTCCGGGCCCAAGTCGTCGCCCTTGGCCTCGGCGGCTCGAGCATCTTCACCGGATGGGACGGCGAGCCCGACGACGTCGCCGGGTCGAGGGGTCCGTGGAACATCCAGGTCCTCACAATCGACCCCAAGGAGTTCCGCGGCACCCTCGACGCGACCTTCGGTCCCGACCTCGAGCGGCGGGAGACCACGAGCACCCTCGCCGCGCTGACCGGCGCCCAAGCGGCCGTGAACGCCGGCTTCTTCGTGTTGGACCCCGCGGCCGGCGCTCCCGGCGACCCAGCGGGCGTCGGAGTCTACGACGGCGCGCTGTTGAGCGAGCCGATCGCCGGCCGTCCAGCGCTCGTGACCGGCGACGACGTCAGGGGCACCTCGGTCGAGCGGTTCTGGTGGCGCGGTTCCGTCATGGCTGCCGGTCAGACGCTGGCGCTGGACGGACTCAACCGAGTGCCGGGACTCATCCGCAACTGCGGTGGGACCGCGGACGACGTGCCGACGTCGTTGCCGTTGCACGACTTCACCTGCACGGACGACGACGAGCTCATCGTGTTCGACGAGTCGTACGGGCCGTCGACGCCGAGCGGCCCGGGCGTCGAGGTCGTCCTCGACAACCGGGGCATCGTGACCGCGATCCGGACCACCCGTGGGGGCCCGGTGTCGACCGGCGGCCACTCGGTGCAGGCCACGGGAGACCTTGCTGACGAACTGCTTGCGCTGACAGCGATCGGCCGCCCGCTCAGCATCCGTACGGGACTCGTCGACTCCAGTGGTCGTCCAGCCCCAGTTAACGGCCGGACCGACATCGTAAACGGCGGTCCGGAGCTGGTCCGCGACGGAGCGCTGTGGGCGACCCCGAACGCCGACGGGATGGTGCATCCGGACAACCCGAGCTTCTACTACGGCTGGGTGCACAAGCGGAATCCGCGCACCTTCGCCGGCGTGGACCATTGGGGCCGCACCGTGCTCGTGACCGCCGACGGTCGGAGCACCAACAGCCTCGGCCTGGGCATCGGGGAGACCGCCGCGGTCGCGCAGGCGCTCGGCCTCGATGATGCGATAAACCTCGACGGCGGCGGGTCGACGACGATGGTCGTCGAGGGCGTCGTCGTGAACGCGCCATCGGACGCGTCCGGCGAGCGACCGGTCGGTGACGCCCTGGTGATCCTCGGTCCACGCGGGAGCGGTTGATCCCGCCGAGCCACGATGGCGGGCTCGTCAGGCCGCCGCCCGCACCTGGACCGCGTGTCAGCACCGGACCTATGACCGCTCGTGCCCCAGATCGCCCACGCGGCGAATCATGCTCGTCTCGACGCTCAAGCACGGCACGGTCACTGCGCACCTACCTGCGCCGGACGTCGCTGGCGTGCAGCCATACGCCGCCGTGCTGGATGCGATGGTCGGGGATCCTCACATAGGCCAGCGGACCCTTCCAGCGTGTGCACAGGCCTTCGAGTACGACCCAGCCGTCCCGTTCGAAGTGGATGAGGGCCACGACCTGGATGCGTGCGTGCTCGGGCAGGTCGTGATGGCGGGCCACGTAGCGGCGGTTCATCACCTCCTGCCACGGCGGAGTGTCGGAGTCCCGGCGCATACCCCGATCTTCGAACATGTGTTCGTCCGAGGGAACCCACTACACGAGGGCACGCCTCCGCTATCGGGGCCGGAGCTCTGTCCAGCGCGACGCCAACACGTCACCGCGACGCCAGCGCCGAGGCCGAATGCTCGATGCTGCGCGTCATGCTCGCCACCGAGCGGCTCGATGAGCTTGAGGTGGCGGCGGCGCGTTGGTCGCGGCCACCGTGGCGGCGACGCCACGCTGCGTCGAGCTCCGCGAACCGCACCTCGGGGGTATACCCGCTGCGTGTTGAATCGATCGGCCGATCTGGGGTCGACGCGACTTGCTTACGGTGGCTCCGGGTAGAGGCGCATCCCTTGGTGATCTTGATGGCCTTGGCCGGTTAGGGACGTTGCTGCTGGCGAAGCACCCGTTCAGCTTCGGCGACGACGTTCGACGCCTCTCGGCGAACATCGGCCTCGTAGCGAGCATGCTGATCTCGCTCTCCGCGGGCGAAGACTCGAGCCGAACGTCGTTGAATGCGGGCGGCCTCACGCTCGCAGGATCGCCACAGTCGGCTGCTGCCGCCTTGCCGACTTCCGCTGGTCCGCGACACGGAGGGCCAAGCGGATTCGCGAGCGTGACGTCCTCGCGCCGCGACAAGAGCTCCATCGCTGGCTTTGGATCGCCTTTGATACGGCCCGAGAGCCTCTCGGAAAGCCTCGACTGCGCTGTCGAAGTCACTCTGTAACCCGGTCGTTGCCTCACCAGCCCAATTTGCGTGCATTGGTGAACCTCCTGTGAATCGACGGCGATGTCATCAACCGCCTGGTTGGTTTGGGTTCACCGTACGAATCGGTGCCGGCGGCGACATCAGTGCAATTGCGGATTCAGCTCTGACTGTCTTCATTCACCCCGCTCGCGCGCCCAGGTCGCGAGCTGCGTGCGGTCACCATGCCACTCTTGGTC
>JBKOZG010000112.1:0-3903 GCA_046725775.1 Actinomycetota bacterium
AGGCTGTCATGGATGACGACGAGGCTGTCATGGATGACGACGAGGCTGTCATGGATGACGACGAGGCTGTCATGGATGACGACGAGGCTGTCAAAGACATCGTCGAGGCTGTCATGGATGACGACGAGGTCGTTGTCGATGGTTTCCAGCGAGTCTCCGTATTGGGTCTGGAAGTGATGATGGTCGACGGTCCAGTCAGAGTGCGTACGCTAAGTGAACCGGACGGGCAACGTCGGAAAACCGATCGGCGCGGATAGGCGGCCAGCGACGACTGCGGCGATCACGATCCGTCCGATCACGATCCGGCCGTCGAATCGACCCGCTGTGACGCGTTCCTGCCACGTCATGCTCTCTTCAAAGTCCTCCGCTTGTTCCACTTCGAGGTTCGCTCGCGATACGAGATCATCAACCACGCTCTGGGGAAGCTGGCCCCGGCTCAGCGCGACCAACTGCTGCAGAGGCAAGCCTCGTACGGGAGCGAGCGTGCTCTCGTCGAACCCGCCCTTGTCCAACAGCTCCCGGATGAGCGGGCCACCTTTTGGATCCTGCAGCCAGGTCCCGATTGTGCCGCTCGCAGTCAGCGGCGTTGGCTCGTTGTCATCAGGCCTCAATCTCTGGTTGCTGTGGCGCGGGATCGAGCAAGCCGAGGCGCTCCAGCTTGTCCGCGAGACCGGCACCATCGGAGGAATAAAGCCACGGCACGCTCGAGTCACCCGAGGTGGGATGGCCGCGGAAGCTGCTGCCAGCCAGCACTGCCTCGCTGGGTGTCAGCTGGCGGATGCAAACCGCCGCCACGTGGTCGGGATGCGCCGCCACGAAGTCGCCGTAAATCGACTCATCGTGCTGCCCATCGTCGCCGATTAGCAACCACTTGATCTGAGGGAACTCACTTGCCAAGCGCTCCAGGCTGCTGCGCTTGTGCTCGCGACCGCTGCGAAACCAGCGATCAGCTGTGGGACCCCAGTCGGTCAACAGCAGTGCACCGGCTGGATACAGATTGCGGGAGAGAAAGCGAGTCAAGGTCGGCGCCACGTTCCAAGCCCCCGTCGACAGGTAGACCAGCGGCGCCCCCGGGTAGCGAGTGGTGAGGCGCTCGTAGAGGACCGGCATCCCAGGGGTCGTCGCCCGAGCATGTTCGTTGACGACAAAGGTGTGCCAGGCCGCCAGCAGCGGCCGCGGCAGAGCGGTGACCATGACCGTGTCGTCAATATCAGAGACGACGCCGAAAGTCGTTGCAGGATCGACCACGAAGACCAGAGCCGTTGCGACCGTTGAGCCTTCCGCGGTCAGACCAATCCGATGCCAGCCCGGCTCAAGATCAACATCCACAACTACGTCAATGACGCCGCTGCGGTCGGCCTTCACCTCGAGCGATCGTTCGCCGATGCTGACGCTCACCTGAGCGTTCTCCACCGGGACGCCGATGAAATTGCGCCAGCCACGGGCTCCGGTAGGTACCTCATCGCGCCGCCCTGTCGGCTTTGCCAGCAGCACGCGAGCAAGCACCCGCACCCAGCTGGTCGAGCCATAGCCGGTATAGGGAATTATCTCAGGGACTTTGCCGGCATCACGAGCGCGTCGCGCCCGCCACTGTTGCAATGCCTGATTGGCTCGGACGGCCCGGTGTACGAGAAGGTCCTCCACAGATGCGACCCTAGCGGCCGCAGGTCAAGGACTACTCTCCGCCACTACGCCGAAGCACCTCGCTCAGGCGCTCCGCAGCGGCGATCACAGCAGGCGCATGTAGCCGGCCGGGCTGTCGGGACAAGCGTTCGATAGGTCCGGACACGCTGACGGCCGCAATGACCTTGCCGGAGGGGGAGCGAACCGGTGCCGATACCGACGCCACGCCCGGTTCGCGCTCGCCAACCGAATGAGCCCAACCACGCCGTCGGACTGCGGCCAGGGCGACCGCGGAGTAGCGGCTACCACGCAGCCCTCGTTGCATCCGGTCGGGCTCCTCCCACGCGAGCAGCACCTGCGCCGCGGAGCCGGCGCTCATGGTCAGCTGAGTGCCAACAGGCACGCTGTCACGCAATCCAGACATCCGCTCGGCTGTTGCGACGCACACGCGGTAGTCGCCTTGCCTCCGGAACATCTGAGCCGATTCACCCGTAATGTCCCGCAGCCGAGCCAGTACCGGCCCCGCCGTCGCCAGCAGCCGGTCCTCGCCAGCAGCTGACGCCAGCTCGCCAAGCCGGGGCCCGAGAATGAATCGGCCTTGCAGATCCCGGCTCACCAGACGATGATGCTCGAGGGCGACTGCGAGGCGATGCGCGGTCGGTCGGGCCAGCCCGGTCGCGGCCACCAAACCAGCGAGGGTGGTCGGTCCCGTCTCCAAGGCGCTGAGCACAAGGGCGGCTTTGTCGAGGACGCCGACACCGCTAGAGTTGTCCATGCCTTGATACTGCCGTCTCGGATGCTGGAAGGCAAGTGGGAAGATTAGCTTGCCACTCGCCGAAATCTAAGGCGTGGACTTTGGCAGATCGTGCGGAGAGAACAGGAACAAGGAGAAGAACAATCGTCATGGGCAAGACGCTGAGCGAGAAAGTGTGGGACGACCACATCGTACGAACCGCCGAGGGTGAGCCCGATCTGCTCTTCATCGATCTGCACCTCATCCACGAAGTAACCAGTCCGCAGGCCTTCGACGGTCTGCGGCAGGCCGGGCGACGCGTTCGTCGTCCCGACCTCACGCTGGCGACAGAGGACCACAACACGCCAACGCTCAACATCGACCAACCGATTGCCGACCCGGTGTCGCGGACTCAGGTCGACACTCTCCGGGAGAACGCACGTGAGTTCGGTATCCGCATCCACAGTCTTGGCGATCTTGATCAGGGCATCGTGCACATCATCGGACCGCAGCTCGGTCTGACTCAACCGGGGCTGACCGTGGTCTGTGGCGATTCCCACACCTCCACCCATGGAGCATTTGGCGCGATCGCGTTCGGCATCGGTACCTCTGAGGTCGAGCATGTCCTGGCCACCCAGACCCTGCCGCAGGCGAAGCCTAAGACCATGGCGGTGAACCTCCACGGTGAGCTGCCTATTGGGATTACCGCAAAGGACATCGTGCTGGCGCTGATCGCGAAGGTCGGCACGGGCGGTGGCCAGGGCTACATCGTGGAGTACCGCGGCTCGGCCATTGAGGCGCTCACCATGGAGGGGCGGATGACGATCTGCAATATGAGCATCGAATGGGGTGCTAAGGCCGGCATGATCGCGCCTGACGAAACAACCTTTGCCTACATCAAAGGACGCCCGCACGCACCAGAAGGTGCGGACTGGGACACCGCCTTGGCCTACTGGAACACGCTGCGTAGTGATCCTGGCGCCGTCTTCGACGCTGAAGTTGATCTTGACGCAAGTCGGCTGACGCCCTTCGTCACCTGGGGAACCAATCCTGGGCAGGGCGTCCCACTAAGCGCCGAGGTCCCCGATCCGGAGATCTTCGCCGATGAGGCCGACCGGACTGCGGCCTCCAAGGCTTTGGAGTACATGGCGCTGAAACCGGGCCAGAAAATGCGCGACATCCGGGTGGACACCGTCTTTCTTGGTTCCTGTACCAATGGGCGCATCGAGGACCTGCGCGCCGCCGCTGGCGTTATCAGAGGACATCATGTCGCTGACAGCGTGCGAATGCTGGTGGTGCCCGGTTCCGCGCGGGTTCGTCTGCAGGCGGAGTCCGAAGGTCTTGATGTGATCTTCAAAGAAGCCGGAGCGGAGTGGCGTGCGGCGGGCTGTTCGATGTGTCTGGGCATGAACCCAGATCAGCTTGCGCCTGGTGAGCGCGCTGCCTCCACCTCGAATCGCAACTTTGAGGGTCGGCAGGGCAAAGGCGGACGTACACACCTGTCTCTTATACACATCTGACGCTGCCGACGAGTCTCGCCACGTGTA
>JBKOZG010000049.1:0-3890 GCA_046725775.1 Actinomycetota bacterium
GGCTGAGGGAGCGGATGTCGAAGTTGCTGGAGCCGATGATAGCGATGTCCTCGTCGATGCTCAGGTGCTTGGCGTGCAGCACGGTCGGCGCGGCGAGGAGGTAGATCCTTACACCGGCCCGCAGCAGCTGCTCGTAGTACGAGCGCTGCGCGTGGAAAACAGCGAACTGGTCGCTGATCTCGGAAACGAACAGCTCCACCTCGAGCCCGCGCGATGCCGCGGTGACCATGCCATCATGATCGACTCGTCCGGCACGAAGTACGGGCTGGTGACGTTCACGCGCCGCTTCGCATTCTGGATCACGGCGGCGAACAGCTTGAGGTTGTTGTCGTTCTCGAAGCTCGGACCGCTGGGCACCACCTGGGCGTCCCAGTCTCCGGGCTGGTCGGCGAGCACGACCGGCCCCCGGGTCGCCTGCAGGAGCTCACCGGACTCGCTGACCCAGTCGGTGAGGAACACAGCGTCGAGCACCCGGACGATCGGCCCCTCGAAGCGGGCTACCAGCTCGCGCCAGTGCAGGCCGCGGGCGATGTTCTTCTTCTGGTGGTAGTGGTCGACGATCAGGTTCTGAGAGCCGGCGTGGGCAATCAGCCCGTCGATCACAACGATCTTGCGGTGGTTCCGCATGTCAATCCGACGCAGCTGCCCCCTAAAGGGCTGGATCGGCAGCATCGGGTAGTAAGTACTGCGCACCCATGTCCGTCAGCATCTTGACGGTTTCCTTGCGGTTGGGGTAGGCAAATTGGGCCATGTGGTCCGACAGCACCCGGATTGTCACCCCGCGCTCGCGCGCCCGCCGGAGCGCGTCGAAGACGGGCTGGGTGGTGTCGTCGTGGACCAGGATGAAGTACTCGATGTGCCCGGGCCAGATCGATGTCGTCGGCAATCGCCTTGATCGAGTTGAGGTAGTCGCCGTTCAGGGTCGCGGCGTTGCCGCCGATCATCGGCAGTGCGCCGAGGTTCCGGTTGAGACGGCGATCGAAGGCAGCCAGTCCGGCCACTTCTCACGGTTGCTCCACAGCTGGTCGAGGCCGCCCTCGGTCCGCTCCAGGATGTAGTCGCTGACCTGGCGTTGCGCCTCCCGCCGACTCTTGGGCTGCCGCCCCGCTCCGACCAGGAGGAAGGACAGATGCCGGGTAGCGGAATGAACACCACTGCCATCACCCAGGCGATCGCCGACGACGGCTTCCGGTTCACCGACACACAGACCGCGACGGCCAATGCCAGCAGGACGTGAAGAGCTGCGAGTCCCAACGCGACCCAGTCGATCGTGTCCATCGCGATCCTCTTCGATTCGAGCGGCCGCTCGACCTCACGTCGGCGCGATCGTATTCTCCCGGAGGTCCGACGGCAATGACCGACACCATCCCGACGACGCTCCGCTCGCGGCAACCCCCGCTGTCAATGGGCGGGAATCCCCACCGCCACCCTGCGCCGCCCATCGGCGCCGTCCAAGGCCGGCTGAATGCCGCTGCGGCGCTCGAGTCGGCTCCGCGGGCACGGGCGGTGAACAACGAAGGCCATCCGGCGCCAGGGTTCCGTACGTAGGTGATCGTGCCGGTCCGCAGCAACCCCAGGCAGTCTCCTATGGTGGCGCTGCCGGGAGCAAAAGGACGGGCAGATGGGCAGAGCAGTTGTGATCAACCACGTCACGCTGGACGGCCTGATGCAGGGACCGGGCCGTCCGGACGAGGACACTCGGGGTGGATTCGCGCACGGGGGCTGGGCGTTCCCACGCAGATGATCCACCCCCTGGTGCTCGGCACCGGCCGCCGCCTATTTCCTGAGGGTGGGCGCGCTCCGTTGCGGCTCACCGACTCCGTCATCACGGCCAAAGGCGTCCTGATGGCCACCTACGAGCTGGACAGGGACCAGAAACTATGAGAATCCCTTCCGATCGGCCGCGTGAATCGTCACCGGCGGGCCGGGGAGTCGGCTTCCTCAGAACTCGGGAGTCTATGCGCGAGTTACGCCAAAGCCTTGGATGACAGGCCCCGCGGCGGAAAGGTTCTCGGCGGCTAACGTCATGCGGCGTCTGGCCACTTGCGATCGTGGAAGATTTGTGCCTCTCCAAGGGCAACTATTCTTCACGATCGCGGGTCGTATTGACCGCGTACAGGTCGGCGACCCGACCGCGGGAGGGAGGACACTGTGACTGACAGCGGTGACATCGTCGCGCACAACCGGGCGGCGTGGGATCGCGAGGTCGATGGGGGCAACGAATGGACCCGGCCGGTCGGCCCCGACGTTATCGCGAGGGCGCGGACCGGCGACTGGTCTGTGGTCCTCATCGGGTATGAGTCGGTGCCACGGGACTGGTTCCCGGCCGACCTGTCCGGGCGCGACGTGCTGTGTCTCGCGTCGGGTGGTGGGCAGCAAGGACCGGTGCTCGCGGCGACGGGCGCCACCGTGACGGTCTTCGACAACTCTCCGAAGCAGCTCGGTCGGGACGAGGAGGTGGCTGCGCGGGACAACCTGTCGCTGCGGACCGTGCTCGGTGACATGCGCGACCTGAGCGCATTCGCCGACGGCAGCTTCGACCTCGTTTTCAATCCGGTGTCCAACCTGTTCTGCCCCGAGCTCGCTCCGGTGTGGAGCGAGTGCTTCCGTGTCCTTCGCCCCGGTGGCAGCCTTCTCGTCGGCTTCGTCAACCCGGATCTGTACATCTTCGATGTCGCGGCGCTGGACCAGCGGCGGGACCTCGTCGTCCGGCATCGAATCCCTCACTCGACACTTGATCTGTCGGAGGAGGAGCGGACCGCCGGATACGGTCCCGAGAATCTCATCGAGTTCAGCCACACAATGACCGAGCAGATCGGCGGCCAGCTGGCGGCGGGCTTCGTGCTCACACATCTCGTGGAGGCGCCACATCACGAGGACGCCACGGCCGACTTCCTGCCTGGCTATTTCGCGACTCGCGCCGTGAAGCCACGCTCGAATCCCTGATTACCGCGACGGTTTTGTCTCCGTGGGCTGCGGCTCGGCTGGAACGATCTCGAGCGGGGCGGTCTGGGTCAGCTCCGAGCCGTCGCTTCCGTTGCAGCTGGCGGTCACTACGGTCCGGGGGCAACTGGGACTCAGGGCGCGAACATGAACAGCTCGATGGATATCGGCGGCTGACCAATGGTCCGCGGCCCCACGGCCTTGTCGGGGCCCGATGTTGTTGCGTGGGACGACCCGACCAAGCGGAACGCGAAGCTCAGTCCTGGCGGGTCGGTCCAAGGTCCGACGGACCCGGTCGGCCGGCTGCTTTTCAAGGTGCTGGCCATCCGTCGGCTCGCCACAGGCAATGCCCGCAAGTCGACCGTCTACCGGGCACCTGGGCGACGGGCCCGTAGCGTACGGGCAGTCGATGTAGGTCTCAGTATCGACCAGCATGCCGTGGGCCAGTTCGAGAGCAGGATCTGCGGGTCGTTCCAGGTCAGGATCCCCGATGGGTCAGATCGTGGCTGAGTTGGAGCCGGCAATGCTCATCGGTGTGTTGAAAGCGGCTCTCCCAAGCTGGAGGTGAGATCTAGCCGTAGCGCTCGTGCGCCGCCTTCTGCGTCACGCCAAGCTGTGAGGCGATCCATACCCAGCTGCTACCTGGTCCAGCGTTGCGATCATCTCAGGCCTGTTGCGTCTCGCACCACCGATGATTTCCGTAACCTAATGCGAGGCGACACGGCTCGAGGCTGCGAACTTGGCCAAGATGTGGCGCGCCCCTCGACGCCGATGCGTTCGAGTTCGTCAGCCAATCGCTCATCAATCACGAGTAGCTCAGAGGTCGGCCGGACCCCCGGACCCGGTTGTCTATGGGACGGTCAAGTGTCCCACCAGACGCGCGGATGTCACCACCGTCGGCGAGGTCAGCCTGACCAGCGGACAGTGCAGTAAGCGGACCCTCTAGC
>JBKOZG010000158.1:0-4966 GCA_046725775.1 Actinomycetota bacterium
ATTCCATCCAGGGCATCCGCCACATGCATCTCGAACTCTTCGGCGGACATCTCCATACCGGTGTTCATCGAATCGAGCGCTCACAACTCAAGCTGAACCCGTGGCCCATCCGGCATCGGCCGGCAGCCTCCGATCGCCGAGCCAATGCAGCGTCGACAGCGCAAAAATCAGCCCGAGTGTCCACAGTCGCAGGCTAGACGTGAGCTAGCGGAGATTCTCATCCAAACCGGGGCGAATTACATCGATGAAGTTTTCCGAATGGGTTCTGCGTGTCGACTTGCTCCATCCCCAAAGTGTGAACTCAGGTCTTGCAGTTACGGGTGTGACAGGATTAAAGTTCTGCGCAGTTTGAGTTCTATGTGATTTATGTGACTCAAGTGATCCCCAACGGTGCTTCGGCTGGAGGCAACCATGCGCAGGACCGTGATCAAAGTGCGAGCCGCCGCTGCTCTCCTCGCCCTCGGTGTGATGTTGAGTCTGCTGGGGCCCCAGATGGCCAGCGCCACGACGCAGATGACTGCAACCGTTGGCGTCAACATCCGTTCCGGCCCCAGCACCACGACCGACATCCTTGGTGGCCTGTACAGAGGGCAGACAGTAACGGCCATCAGCAGTTCTCAGGGCTGGACCAAGATCTCCTACGATGGCTCGACCGCATACGTCGCGAGCAGATACCTCACCAAGGGGAAAGACCTGCCGCCGCCGCTGAGGATCGGCCCCGGCACCGTCAAAGTCACCACCACTGCCCTCAACCTTCGCACGGGCCCAGGCCTGTCCTACCGGGTGATCAAGGTCCTCAAGAGCGGGACTCGGGTGACCATGACCGGCAAGACCGCACGCGGGTGGGCCCAGCTAGTCAACGGCCGATCCACCGGCTGGGCGAGCATGCAGTACCTCGTCAGCTCGATGTACGGACGCCCGGCGATCATAGGCAAGCGGGTGGCAACGGCAGACCTCGATATCCGTACGACGAGCGGAACGGACTCCCGCACCGTTACGGAGGTCAAGAAAGGCACAGCGCTTTACGTCACCGGTGCCATTCAGAACGGCCGCGCGCAGATCATCTACAAAGGTGCCATCCGCTGGGTGACAGCGAGGTATCTCACGAAGCTGACCAGCAACCTGCCGTCCCCACCCAGGCTGCCCAAGATCATCGGGACGCGGTACGCCACCACTACGTTGGACATTCGCTCGACGTATGCCGACAAGTACCGGCTGATTACGGAAGTGCCCCGGGGGACTGAGCTCAAGATCACTGGCGTCGTCAAGAACGGCCGGATGCAGATCATCTTCGACAAGGCCGTCCGCTGGGTCACCGCCAGGTACCTCTCGAAGTCAGCCCCCAGCTCGATACCATCGAGCTGGCTTGCCGTCGAGCGAGGGCTCAAGCCGAACGCGATCGCGGTCCATCGAGCCATGCGGGCGAGATTCCCCCAGATCACCGTGTACGGCGGTGCGCGCCCATCCGTGATTCCGGACCATGAGCAGGGTCGCGCTCTGGACTGCATGATTCCCGACTACCGGTCGGCCTCCGGAAAGGCGCTTGGTGACGAAGCTGCGGCCTGGGCGAAGGCAAATGCGAGGTCGCTCGGGATCAACTACGTGATCTGGAACCAGCACATCTGGAACATCACACGCGACAGCGAGGGCTGGCGCTACATGGCTGACCGCGGCAGCGACTCAGCCAACCACAAGAACCACATACACATCACCGTTTTTGCAGCAGGCTTGGATCCCCGCTAGAAGCTCCCACGAGCCACGCTGGAGTTGGCCTAGAAATGCGCGAAGCCCTTTCCGATCATGGCTACCCCAAGGACCAGCAACAGCACGGCCATGATCACGGCATTGTTGTCGACTAGCCATTGCCGCAACTTGTCGAGCGGTCCTGCCAGTCGCGCCGAGGCAATGAGGTAGCTGACCACCGGGACGAGCACCGTGCTGGCGGCCAGCAGCACGAAGATAGCGATCACTACGGTCATTTGACCGACGGTGAGACCAGCCCCGCCGACGATCACTCCCGCCGAGATCGCCAGCAGCAAATTCTTCGGGTTCACCGCCGCAAGCAGGAATCCGAGCCACAGCGCCTTGGCTGCGGGCATGGAATCGATTGCCGACATCCATTTGGGCAGGCTGGCTCGGTCACCCTTGGTTGGACGTGCTCGCCACTGTTGGATCGCCAAGACAAACAACAGCACGCCAAGGATGATCTTGATCACTCCAGCAACCGGCGACCTGCCACCGGTTTCCTGCGGAACGACCGAGGAGAGCAGGCTGAACAAGACAATCGCAACGACAATGCCGGCCAGCCAACCGATCATGAATCCGACGCTGCTGCCCTTCGCGCGAGGTGACAGCAGCATCAAGATCGCGGCGATGATCGGTATTGGACTGATCGCGATGCCGACCGCCAGCGGGAGAATCTCCCCAATCACCTGGTTGATGAGACTAGATCCGCTCTCGGTCGGCAAGAACCTCCATCTCACGGACGAACCGGCGCGACCACGTCCGCCAGTCGTAATGCTCCAGAGCCGTCGCGTGGCCATTACGACCCAGGAGCGCAGTGCGGCGGGGATCATCCCGCAGCGCAACCACCGCGCGTACCACAGCTTCTGGATCCCGCCAGGGGACGATCAGACCTGAGTTCGTAGCACGTACGTGTTGTTCGGCTAAGGGCAGTGGCGTTGTGATAACCGGGATCCCGAACGCTCCATACTCGACCACTTTGGTGGGCAGGCTACAGCGGAAGTTGGGCAGGTCGTCGAGCAGGCTGAGGCCAGCCAGCGCCCCGCTGATGCGGGACAGCGCCGCCTGGCTCGGCAAAAACCCGCGCCAGGTCAGGATGCCATCTCGTTCGGCCTGCTGTAGCGCCTTCGCAGATTTCTGCTGCGGGGCATCACCGATGATCTCGAGGCGGATGGGGCTGTCGGGCAGTGCTGCGAGTGCACGCCCAACCGCGATCATGAGCTGGCAGCCGCGCGCCTCGGTGACGGTTCCCACGTAGACGACCCGGTCGCGGCCGGGTAGCACTGTCTCGGTGGGCACCGGAACGGTGTTGGGTATTACCGGATGGCGTCTCCGAAAGCGCTGCTGATAGGCGAACTCAGCCAGCAACAGATCGAATGATCGCTCTGCCTGACGCTCCGCGCCACGCCACAACGCGGCGGCGGCTGGACGGAGGGTCTTCGGCATCCATTCCTTGACCTGTAGCGCCGCCGAAGCGTCCTCGTGTACGTCCCAGACCAGATTGCGCAGCCGGAGCCCGGCTGCCGCCACCAACAGCTCTGGGTCATGCACCATGACGAGATCGTGATGCCGCGCCAGCCGTTTCAACAGGCCACGGGCCGCCCGCTCGGCGCCTACTCTCCGCCGACCCTCGGCCCGCGTAACGTCCAGGCAGGTGAGCGATCCGGGAAGTCGCGCATCCTGGACCGGCGGAGCCTGGTTATAGCCGGAGAAGGGTGCCACATAAGTGACGTGCCAGCCGCTGGTGAGCAAAGCACCGACCTCGCGGAACCAAATCCGTGAGTCTGATGGGTTGTGCACCACGGTCATAACCAGCACCCTGCGTCTCGGAAGCCGCGGTTCGCGGCTACTGCCAAGCGAAGGTGCGGTGATAACAGTCATGATGGATTCCTACAGCCGTTCGACGGTGCCATTCCCGCGAGCTACTACCCCACGGGTGTCCAGGAAACGGCGAGAAGACATCGCCAGCGCATCCACGTCGTATTTCCTGTGGTTCTGGAGTAAGACACAGGCGTCCGCATCAGCCACCGCGCCGTACAAATCGGACTCCGCAGTCAGATCCCGCCCGGCAACTGTCCAGTTCTTCACGTGCGGGTCATGGAAGCTCACATTTGCGCCCATGGCGAATAAGCACTTGGCCAGCGGCGTGGCCGGGGACTCGCGCACGTCGGCAATGTTCGGCTTGTAGGTGACACCGAGCAACAGCACGGAGGCACCGCGAACCGCCTTGCCGTCAGTGTTCAGTAGATCCTGCACGCGACGGGCCACGTAGGTCGGCGTGGAGTTGTTGATTTCCTGCGCCAGCTCGACGAAGCGGAAGGGGTAGCCCAGCTTCGCGCGCACATTGTGGGAGAGATAGTTTGGGTCGATCGGGATGCAGTGGCCACCGACACCAGGTCCGTGCCGGAATGGTTGGAATCCGAACGGTTTGGTCGACGCTGCATCGATCACGTCCCACAGATCGATATTCAGATCGTGGCAGAATCGGGCCATTTCGTTGACCAATGCGATGTTGATGTGTCGATAAGTGTTCTCCAACAGCTTGGCCATTTCGGCTTCGCGCGTCCCTTTGGTTTTCACCACAGTGTCGACAAATCTGCCGTAGAAGTCGGCCGCCGCTCGGGTGCAGTTCTCAGTGTGGCCGCCGATCACTTTCGGGGTGTTTCGCGGTCCAAAGTCCTTGTTTCCCGGGTCGATGCGTTCCGGTGAGAACGCCAGGTTGAAGTCAATGCCAGCGACCAGACCCGAGGCCTCGAGAATCGGCCGCACCACCTCATCGGTCGTACCCGGGTACGTCGTCGATTCGAGGGCAACCAGCGTGCCCGGCTGGAGTTGTGCCGCAACACGCTCGACCGCCGCTATCACGGCTCGGAGATCTGGACTGCCGCCTGCCCAGAGCGGTGTGGGTACACAGATCACCACCGCTCTGGCTTGGGCAATCACCCTTGGATCAGTGGTGGCGCGGAAGCCGCCGCGCTTCATTTCCATAACGTCGTCATCGGTCAAGTCGTCGATATGGGAGCGTCCAGCCTCAAGGCCGGCGATCACCTCCTCATTCACGTCCAATCCGATAACCCGCAAGCCCGATCGGGTCGCCTCACGCGCCAACGGGAGTCCGACGTAGCCAAGCCCGATAATGACGGCGATGTCCGACATACTGCACCTCATTGCGTGTTGCCTAAGCGGCTCAGGGGAAGGTTTTGGGTGGTCAGTGGTCGTCGAT
>JBKOZG010000064.1:0-15978 GCA_046725775.1 Actinomycetota bacterium
GGCGCGACAGCAGCCTGGCGATTTCGGACGAGATCGTGACGGTCCGCCTCGACTTCGGGGTCTTCGGGTTGCCGAGGTGGTGCCCGCGCATCTGGTGCTTGGCTCGCAAGGACTTTCGCAGCCACGACGGCGTCTCCTGCACGTCGTTCTCCCCGTCGCGCTTCCACGCCTTGTTGATCCGGATCTTCCGGTGGACAAGGTCGACGTCGGAGACCCAGAGCGCGGTTACCTCGCCGAACCTAAGTCCAGTGCCGACGGCGACGGTGAGCAAATCACCGTCAGCGCCAGCCACGCGTACCGCTGTCGCTAGCTCGGCCTCGGTGAGGAACCGCAGGTCGGCTTGCGACTGGCGGATCCGCGATCGCTTGGGTGCCGTACGAGCGCAGGGGTTGACCGTGAGGAAGCCTTGTTCGAGGGCGTAGTTGAAGACGCCGTACAGCAGGCCGTGGTAGTTGGCCTTGGTCTTCAATGAGCGGTCCCAGTCGATCAGCCACGCCTTCACGTCGGCTTCGTGGACGCTGGTGACGGGCTGGTCGAACGGCCGGTAGGCGCCACGGGTCGAGGGCACCTCGACAGAGGCGAGGATTCGGACCTGGTCGAGGTAGCGCTTCCGCTGGCCAGGAGAGAGGTCCACGATCTGGCGGACGTACTCCTCGCCGACCGCCGCCACCGTCGGCGGTGGCTGCATCGGGTCGGCGTCCTGGCGTGGCCGGACGAAGCCCATGCCCTTGACCCAGCCATCGGGCCACTCGTGCCCTCCTGCCTCCACCATCCGCCGGAAACCCTCGGCGCGCGCGAGGTTCTGGTCGTCGCTGCCCGCACTGAAGGTTTCGGTCTGCATCGGGCCGGATCTGGCCCCTCCAAGACGCCACCGAACGGCCGCTGATGTGCCTCCATCGGACCGCTTCTTCTGCTGGACCCAGGCCATGGTCACCCACCTCTCGAGCGGGGTTCGGTGCGCTCTTGGTGCGCTCCTGGCATCCATCGTAAAGCTCGTGAAAGACAAAAGACCAGGTCAACGACCTGGTCTTTCAGTGTCCGAGGGGGGACTTGAACCCCCATGCCCTGTCAAGGGCACTAGCACCTCAAGCTAGCGCGTCTACCTATTCCGCCACCCGGACCCGCTGGCTTCACCTCGCGGGGCGCCCACGAACTATAGCAACTTGCGTGGTTCCGCCGAAGGCTTCTGACGGGCCGACTGCGGGTGACTAAGCGCATCAGCCAAGATGAACCGGTGAGCGCGGATTATCTTCCGGATGCTGAGGTTGTCGAGCTGTGCCAAGACCTGATCAAGATCGATACCTCGAACTTCGGGTCGGAACCAGGTCCGGGGGAACGGATCGCCGCCGAGCGCGTAGCGGAGTTGCTCGACGAGGTTGGGATTGTCAGCGAACTGCTGGAGCCTCAGCCGGGTCGCACCTCGGTTGTGGCGCACTGGGAGCCGCAAGGAGTGGACACCTCGGTCTCGCCGCTGTTGGTGCACGGCCACCTCGACGTGGTGCCCGCCAACGCCGACGACTGGTCAGTGCCGCCGTTCTCCGGCGAGTTAGTCGACGGCTGCATCTGGGGTCGGGGCGCGGTGGACATGAAGGACTTCGACGCCATGGTGCTCAGCGTGGTACGTGCTCGCGCCCGCGCCGCAGCGCCCCCCCGGCGGCCGATCCGGTTGATCTTCACTGCTGATGAGGAGGCGGGCGGTGGATTGGGCTCCAAGTGGCTGGTCGAGAAGCATCCCGAGGTCGTGGAGGGCTGCCAAGAGGCGATCGGCGAGGTTGGCGGCTTCTCACTGACCGTTCGTGATGATCTTCGGCTGTATCTGATCCAGATCGCCGAGAAAGGAGTGGCCTGGCTCAACCTGATTGCTGAGGGCAGGGCCGGGCATGGCTCTCTGCGCCACGATCAGAACGCGATCACCGCGCTCAGCGCCGCGGTTGCCAGGATCGGCGCTTACCAGTGGCCGCGGAAGATCACCGACCCGCAGCGAGCCTTTATGGAGGCGGTTGCCGAGGCTTTCGAAGTTGATCTTGATCCAGACCAGGTCGAGGAGACTCTGGTGCACCTTGGCAGCATCGCGCGGATGGTTGCGGCGACGATGTCGAATACCGCCAACCCGACGATGCTCTCAGCCGGCTACAAGCACAATGTGATCCCGGGTGGTGCGATGGCTGGCGTCGACGGCAGGTTCCTGCCGGGCAGTGAGGATGAGTTTTACGCCACCATTGCCGATCTGATAGGCGACAAGGTTCGCTACGAGGTCCTCACGCATAATCCGTCGGTCGAGACCGAGTTCTCGGGCGACTTAGTTGAGGCTATGCAGGTCTGCCTGGAGGCGGAGGATCAGGGCGCTCGGGCTGTGCCCTATCTGTTCAGCGGAGGTACCGACGGTAAGGCTTGGCACAGCCTAGGTATCCGGTGCTTCGGCTTTGTACCGCTACGTCTACCTCCAGACTTGGACTTCCTGGGCATGTTCCACGGCGTCGACGAGCGAGTGCCCACCGACTCCCTGGAGTTCGGCGCCCGGGTTCTGGACCGCTTCCTTGACAGGGCGTGAGCGTCAGCAATCGCACCGCTGTCGAGACTCCAAGCGCAATGCGCGAACGCCTGACCGCAGAGCCTGGGCACCCACTATATTGGCCGGCAATGACAGTACGTCGTGTCGAGTATGAGGTGGAGCGAGTCCGGCTGGGCCGCCACCTCTCGCGTAACGCCGTTCGCCAGTTGTTGACCGATCACGCAGAGTACGGTGGCTGGGAACTTGCCCGCCTGCGGCGCTACCGAGACGGTACCCGAGATGCGTGGATCCGCCGCAAGATCATTCGATTCCCCGTGCGTTAACACGGCTTGCTCGTTCGGCGCTGATCCCGCTGGTACTAACTCAGCGTGCGGCATTCGGCCCGCCGGACACATCATCGAGTGCCGAGGCAATCTCAGCTGGCAGCTTCTGACCTTCGACCGCCAGGGCAGGGGCCAACTGCCCAGCGGTACGGGCGCCGAGTAGCGGAGCAGTGACACCCGGAGCGTCGCGTACCCAGAGCAGGGCAACCTGAAGGGGGCTGAGATCCAGTCCTTCGGCCGCTCGGACGACCGCCTCAACCACGCCTCGGCTGCGCGGCTCGAGATACGGCTCGACGAACCATGCAAAGTGGTCGGTCGCCGCGCGGGATCCGCGGGGGGTGCCATTCCGGTACTGCCCTGTGAGCACACCGCGGCCAAGCGGTGACCACGGAATGAATCCCATGCGAAAAGCCCGTACTGCCGGGAGCACCTCGACCTCGGCCCGGCGCGCGAGTAGCGAGTACTCGACCTGAGCACTTGTGATGGGGGTGCGGCCTGGAAACGCTCGCTGCCAAGTGGCAGCTTGTGCCGTTTGCCAGCCCACGAAGTTCGACACTCCGGCATAGCGCACCCTGCCGGTCGAGACGGCGTAATCGATCGTTTCCAGCGATTCATCAACCGGGGCCTCGCCCCAGGCGTGGATCTGCCACAGATCGATGTAGTCGCTCTGCAGCCGCCGCAGCGACCCGTCAAGATCGCGAAGCAGCGCACGCCGCGACGTGTCGACAATCCGCTTGCCGTCCCTGACCACGAACCCAGCCTTGGTGGCGATCACCACCTCGTCCCGGTTTCCGAGCTCACGGACCAGTCTGCCGACAATGCGCTCAGCATCGCCCGCGCCGTACGCGGCCGCGGTGTCGATCAATGTGCCGCCGGCGTCGCAAAACATCTCGAGCAGTGCATGAGCGTCCTCTGCCGGTGTGTCGCGGCCCCAGGTCATGGTGCCAAGCCCGAGCCGCGATACACGCAGCCCACTGCTCCCGACCTGCCGCGTTTCCATGGGGGAGACCCTAACGGCCTGCCGGGCTCTTTGCTCCGCGAGCGCGTACGCGCCAGCATCAAGGTGTGCACCGCGGGCAGGGAGATATACCTCCGGCACTACCGTGTCTGCATGCGCCTCGGGCTCAACCTCGGCTATCTTGTCGGATCCGAAGATCCGCATGGGCACCTGCGGCTGACACAGCATGCTGAGGCCACAGGCTGCGCCGTGGTCTGGGCCTCGGAGGCCTACGGCTCCGACAGTCCCACTGTTCTCGCCTGGCTTGCCGCGCAGACCTCGACAATCGATGTGGGCTCGGCGGTGATGCAAATCCCCGCTCGAACCCCTGCCATGACTGCGATGACCGCTGTCAGCCTTGATGTGTTGACCGAGGGCCGCTTTCGCCTGGGCCTTGGTGTGTCCGGACCACAGGTATCGGAGGGCTGGCATGGCGTACGGTTCGACAAGCCCTTGGCTCGAACGCGGGAGTACATCGCGATAGTCAGCAAAGCGCTGTCGCGGTCGACTGTCGCATTCAGCGGGGAGCACTACCAGCTGCCGTTACCGGATGGCCCGGGCAAACCGCTCAAGCTGACCATTGCCCCGGTCAGCGAGCACATTCCGATTTATCTCGCGGCAGTTGGGCCGAAGAACCTCGAGCTTGCCGGCGAGCTGGCTGATGGGTGGTTGGCCATCTTCTACGCCCCCGAGTTTGCACCCGAGCAGCTGGACAAGGTTCGGTCTGGCCGCGCTCGGGTCGGCAAGGATCTCCTCGGCTTCGACGTCGTCCCGAGCGTTCCGCTGGTCGTGGGCGCAGATCCCCGTATCTGCGCTGATCAGGTCCGTAGCTACGCCGCCCTTTACCTGGGCGGGATGGGCAGTCGTGAGAAGAACTTCTACAACGAGCTCGCGGTGCGGATGGGCTTTGCCTCGGCCGCGGCAATGGTGCAGGAGCGGTTTTTAAGCCGAAGGTATCGGGACGCCATGGCGGCCGTCCCGTTCGACTTCATCGACCAGACCTCGTTGCTCGGCGACCGGGAGCGTATCGCCGACCGTCTTCAGATGCTCGCTGCATCGGGGGTGACCACCTGCGCCTTGGTACCGTACGGCGGCTCCGTCGAAGAGAAGCTCAACGCCCTCACGGTAGCCGCCGAAGCCCTGGAACGTTCCGGAGTTGGGCCCTAGTCGATCATCCGGGCTGCCCGACAGTGCTCGGCGGTAGCGGGCTGAATACCCCGGTCACCAGCAGCACGACCACGAGCGCGGCGAGCGCAATGCGATAGATCACGAACGGCATGAATGTGTGCGTGCTCACGTAACGCAGCAACCACGCGATCACCGCGTAACCAATGGCAAACGAGACAACGGTGGCCAGCGCGATCGGTCCCCACGCCGGTGGCACCGGATCGGAGGCGATGTCCGCCAGCTTGAACAGCCCGGAGCCCACCACGGCCGGTATGGCAAGCAGGAATGAGTACTTGGCGGCGGCCACTCGTTGGTAGCCCAGCGCCAACCCGCCGGCGATGGTGGCGCCCGAACGGGAAACCCCTGGTATCAGCGCGAGCGACTGCACAAGCCCGAGGAACATGCCGTGCCGCCAGGTCATGGACTCCAACGGCCGCGCATTCGCCGCGACCCGGTCGATCACCCCGATGATGATGCCGAACCCGGCGAGCATCGCGGCAGTTGTCCAGAGGTTCCGCAGCCCATGATCGATTGCTTCCTGGAACACCAGCCCCAGTACCACGATCGGGATCGAGCCAATGATCACCAGCCAACCCAACCTAGCCTCTGGGTCGTCGCGCGGTAGTTTGCCTGTCAACGCAAACACCCAACTTTTCATGATCAGCCAAATGTCCTTGCGGAAGTAGATGATCACGGCGCTTTCCGTGCCAAGTTGGGTGATGGCTGTGAAAGCCGATCCAGGATCGTGGCCGCCGAAGAACTGGCCGACGATCGATTGATGCGCGCTGGAGGAGATCGGAAGGAACTCGGTCAGCCCCTGCACTATGCCAAGCACCAGTGCTTCCAGCCAACCCATCGTTACTGCTCCTCGCCTCAGCGTCGCATGAGCGCGCGCACACCCGGTCCACCGTAGAGGGTTCCCGCACGGCAACTTGGTCGCATGCCCGGCCTCCGCCGTGATCCACGCCACATCTGACAAGGCGGTCGGCCCCGCCGAAAGCTCCCGCAGTCGCCGGAGGCAAACCGACCTCATAGCGCCGTGTGCAATGCACTCTGACATCGGTTCGCCAGGTTCCGGCTCCTTCGGCTCTTCAGTGAAGTGAGGCATCGGGACGACGCTTGTAGACCTTCACTGAAAGCACCTGCAGTCGCCGAAGGCAAACCGACGTCATAGCGCCGTGTAGAACTGTTCAGGTGACGATCCACCACAGCCACCCATTCGCCGCGGGCGAACAGGACCGGAAGCCGCTGCGCCGTTTCCGCGGGCGGATGACGTCGCCGGTGAGCATCTGGGCGGCTGCCAGTGGGGGAAACCGGGCAGGCTGGACCCTTTCTTCATTCCTGGTTGCTGACGGAGATCCCGGCGAAGTGATGGGGCTGGTCGACGAGGAGTCTGCCCTAGCCGACATCCTGGCCGAGACCACCACGGTGACGGTGAACCTGCTGGGATGGGATCAGCGGGCGCTGGCCGATGCGTTCGCAGGAGCTGCTCCGGCGCCCGGCGGCCCATTTGCGCTTGTTGGGTGGACCGACACGGAATGGGGCCCGGTGCTGGTGGACTCTCTTGGCTGGATCGGTGCCCGGCTGAGACCCGATGCCGATCATGCGGGTTGGAGCCTACTGCTTCGAGCGGTGGTCGAGCGGGTGGAGATGCCGGCGAATCCAACCGACGACCTGCTGTGCTATGTACGCGGCCGCTACCGGTCGTTGACTCTGTAGCCTCGGCGCCATGACCACGGTCCTGCTGATCCGCCACGGCCGAACTTCGGCGAACACAGCCGGGGTTCTCGCCGGGCGTGCGTCGGGGATCGGGCTCGATGCGGCCGGTGCCCAGCAGGCAGCCGACCTGGCGAGCCGCCTCTCCCGGGTGCACCTGCGGGCCATTGTCACTTCACCACTACGCCGCTGCCGCCAGACGGCTCAGGCACTGATCGCTGCACAGTCGGACAGCTGCGTGTATTCCGTCGAGCGGGGCCTGGTCGAATGCGGGTACGGCGAATGGACTGGGAGGCCACTGCGGGAGCTCAGCAAAGACAAGCTTTGGAGCGCAATCCAGCAGCAACCCTCCGCCGTCCGGTTTCCCGGCGGGGAGTCATTGTCGGAGATGTCCACCCGAGCGATTGCCGCGGTACGTGCGTGGAACACGCGAATCGAGACTGAGCACGGGAGCGACGCCGTCTGGGCGGCGGTTTCGCATGGCGACCTAATCAAGGCAATCCTGGCAGACGCGCTCGGCATGCACCTGGATAGCTTTCAGCGGATCGTGGTGGACCCTGCGTCCATCTCGATCATTCGCTACACCTCTGTCCGCCCATACCTGATCACCGCCAATTCCACGACAGTCGATCTGGCCAGCTTTTTGTCGCCGCCGCGCAAGAGATCGCGCTCGCGACCGAAGTCCTCGAAGGAGGCGACCGTGGGAGGTGGCCTGGGGGCGGTGGACGTCTCCGAATAGCCCTGGGTCGTTGGCCGGACCGCCCTCGGAACGCTTTAGGAGCACATTGCCGAACTGACCTACCCTGTTACGCATGGCGATTCTGGTGCACCGTTACGACGCGCCCGATCGATTCGTGGCAGGGACAGTTGGCCAGCCCGGAGAACGGACGTTCTTCCTGCAGGCCCGAGAGGGGAATCGCGTTACCAGCGTGGCCTGCGAGAAGCAGCAGGTCTCGGTGCTGGCCGAACACCTGGATCGGGTGCTTGACGAGGTCCTGAGGCGAAGTGCAGGCGACATCGACGTACCTCCGGCATCAGTCAAGGCGCACGATACGGATCCTCTGGATGCGCCGATCAACGAGGAATTCCGAGTCGGCACGATGACCATCGCCTGGGATCCGAGCATTCACCGCATCATTATCGAGTTGTTCTCCAACGTCGATGTCGACGAGGAGAATACGCCGGAAGCGCCGGCATCCACCACTGAGGAGTCCGACGAGATCGAGGCCGACGAGGTCATCGTGGTCAAGCTCACTCCCTCGTACGCGCGGGACTTCGTGGCCCGCGCTCAGGCCCTGGTGGCCGCTGGCCGACCCTCATGTCCGTTCTGCCTGCAGCCGATGGATGCGCATGGGCACATTTGCCCGCGGGCCAACGGCTACCGTCGGCCTCTGTTCGACTGATTCTTGCTTTGACAGCCGACGATCTTGGTCGCCTGAGCGAGGATGGTGACGCCCGGCCGCTCCATCCCGCGTTGACGGTAGAGCTCGGGCAGGCAGAACTGCAGATCACCGGCCGCCTGCTGCAAGCCTCGAACGCCACCTTCTTGGCCGAGCTACAGGTGGACGGCGAACCCATCGAGTGCGTCTACAAGCCGCTGGAGGGAGAGCGTCCGCTCTGGGACTTCCCGCACCGTACCCTCGGCCTTCGAGAGGTGGCTGCGTACGAGGTGTCCCGGATCGGCGGCTTCGACTGCGTGCCCGTTACGGTGCTTGCCGATGGGCCGTTTGGGCTGGGGTCTCTTCAGGTGTGGGTCGACGTCGACGAGGCGGCCACCAACCAGCTCGTCGATCTTGTGCCGAGCTCGGCAGTCCCCGAACACGGCTGGTTTGCCTCCGTGGAGGGTCTTGATGCGAACGATCGCCCGGTGTCGGTGATCCACGCCGACGTAGCTGACCTCCGGCTGCTCGCCGTCTTCGACGTCTTGATCAACAACGCTGATCGCAAGGGTGGCCACATTCTCTCTAGCGCCGGGCGAGTGTTCGGAGTTGATCATGGTGTGAGCTTCCACACCGATCACAAACTGAGGACACTGCTGTGGGGGTGGGCTGGAGCGGAGCTGAACCTCCGGGAGCTGGCCATCGTACGAAAAGCTCGGGACGAGGCACCCGAACAGCTCGGCACGTTGCTCAGCGATCGAGAAATCGCAGCGTTGGTCCATCGCGCAGACCTGCTGCTCAGTCGACGCCGACTGCCGCGGCCACGCGGGGAATGGCCGTCGATCCCATGGCCCCCTTTCTGAGCTATCGGCTGACTCGCACACGGATAGGGTGACGCCATGCAGGCTTGGAGCTCCCATCCGGCGCCTTCGCTGCCGCCGTCTGCGACCGCTCCTCCGCTGCAGGCATTCGACACCGCCAGCCAACAGCTGGTGGATATCGGCCCGACCGCCGGAACAGCGGGCATCTATGTCTGCGGTATCACGCCCTACGACGCGACGCACATCGGCCACGCGAACACCTACGTTGCCTTCGATCTGCTCAACCGCGTCTGGCGCGACCGCGGGCTCCAGGTCAATCACGTCCAGAACGTCACCGATATCGATGACCCGCTGCTGGAACGGGCCGCCGCTACCAGCACTCACTGGGCCGCACTCGCAGAGCAGCAGACGCGGCTCTATGGCGAGGACATGGCGGCGCTCAATGTCCTGCCGCCGCGGCACTATGTGGGAGCTGTCGAGTCGATGCCGCTGATCGTGGACCTGATCGAGCAATTGCAGCGCGACCAGGCCGTGTATCCAGTGGATGACAGCGAGTTCGACGACCTGTACTTCGCACAGGCGAGTGATTCGGAGTTTGGGTCACTCGCGCACCTTTCGGAGGACGAGGCTATTGCGATCTTCGCTGAACGCGGCGGTGATCCGGATCGTCAGGGTAAGAAGGCTCCCCTGGACTGCCTGGTTTGGCGCCGCGCACGGGCGGGGGAGCCGAGCTGGGAATCTGGGATGGGCGCCGGACGGCCTGGGTGGCACACCGAGTGCACTGCCATAGCCCTTGACCGGCTCGGGGCCGGCTTCGATGTTCAGGCTGGTGGCAGCGATCTGATCTTCCCGCACCATGAGATGTGCGCGGCGCAGGGCCGCGTGGCCTCCGACCAGCCGTTTGCTCAGGCGTACCTGCATAGCGGCATGGTCGGCCTGGACGGAGAGAAGATGTCGAAGTCCAAGGGCAACCTGGTCTTCGTGTCTTCCTTGCGGGCGGCAGGTGTTGACCCGATGGCAATCCGGCTCGCCTTGCTTGAACATCATTACCGTGACGATTGGGACTGGACTGATCAATTGCTGGTCTCCGCCCAGAGCCGTCTCATCCGATGGCGCGAGGCAGTCCGGCTGGCGGCCGGTCTAAATGCCGACAACGTATTGGCCGGGGTGCGTGCGGCCCTTGCTCATGATCTTGATACACCGACTGCGCTGGCTGCGGTGGACGCCTGGGCAGGAGCCTCGGTGACGATCGACAGTGACGATGCTGAAGCACCGGCGCTGGTCGCTCGTGTCTGCGACGCCCTCCTCGGCGTAGCCCTCTGATCGCCGTTCGCCGACTTGTAGCGTCTCAGCCGGCCATAGCGAGCTGAGATCCTGACAAGTCGGAGTAAAGTGTGCGCGACGAGTTGAGAACTCGCGCGTGTACCGGGGTCGGTGCAAGTCCGAACCGGCGGTGACAGTCCGCGACCCCTCTGCTTCCAGTAGAGGGCTGATGTGGTGTAACTCCACAACCGACGGTGAAAGTCCGGATGGGAGGTTCACGCGAGCTTCATCGGCGCGCAAGTGCTGGGCGACGATGTGGCTCTCCACCCCGGCATTCGTGCGACCGGATGAGTGGAGGGATCAATGGATCTCCAAGAAGTACTCCTGCGGTTGCTGAAGGCCGAGCTCCATGTCGGTTCGAGCGTCATTTTGTGGCGGGAGATCATCGGCAACGGGTTCGGGTTGGCAAGCGCTCTGCTGGGCATGTGGCGGAAAGTCGCCGCTTGGCCCGTTGGCATTGTAGGCAACGTCTTGTTGTTCACAGTTTTTGTCGGCACCGCCATCGGCGGCCCATTCGACACCCCTCAAAAGTTGGACCTGTGGGGCCAGGCGGGCCGGCAAATCTTCTTCATCATTGTCAGCGTGTACGGCTGGGTGCGCTGGTATCAGTTCCGGAAGTCGCACGCGGCGGAGGGCGTTGGGGTACGGCCCAAGTGGGCAGGCGCGAATGGGCGCATTCAGCTGCTCGTTGGTGCCCTGGCCCTCACCACAATCTTCTACTTCGCACTGAAGGCGCTGGGGTCGTGGGGGCCGCTCGCTGATGCCTGGATTTTGACCGGCTCGATCCTGGCTACTTACGGAATGGCTCGCGGCTGGGTTGAGTTCTGGCTTATTTGGATCGCAGTGGATGCCGTCGGCGTCCCATTGCTACTTAACGCCGGCTATTACCCGTCGGCGATCATGTACATCGTCTATGGTGCGTTCTGCGTCGTTGGGTTCGTGGCCTGGCTCCGGATAGAACGTCGCGAGCGGGTAGACGCGCCTTCCGGAGGCATTGCCACTCCAGAGGTGGAGACCGTCGGCTGAGCGACGATAGCGGACTGAGACTGTCGGGTCGCTCTCCGACAGCCTCAGCCCTCATCGCCGTGGCAGACACTAAGCTGCCGACGTGATAGTGCCTAAGTCCTTCGACAGCCTTTTTGCTGAGCTCTCTGCAAAGGTTGCTGCTCACGACACAAATTCCTCGACGGTCGCCAGGGTCGAGGCCGGTGTACATGAGATTGGCAAGAAGATCGTCGAGGAGGCGGCTGAAGTGTGGATGGCAGCTGAGTTCCAGTCCAAGGACCAGGCGGCCAAAGAGATTAGCCAGCTGCTGTACCACATCCAGGTGTTGATGCTCGCCCTTGATCTTGACCTCGGAGATATTTACAGCAGCTTGTGACCCTCCACCTAAGATGAGGGCCGTGAATTCGACCCTGCCTGGCATGGAAAAGCCGCTGATCAAGGTGGCCGTGCCTAACAAGGGCTCATTATCCGAACCTGCAGCCGAAATGCTGCGGGAAGCTGGTTACGCCCAACGATCAGATGGTGAACTGGCGCTTCTCGACGAAGTCAACGGCGTCGAGTTCTTCTATCTGCGGCCGCGTGACATAGCGGTCTATGTCGGGGAAGGCACTCTCGACGTCGGCATTACTGGCCGGGATATGTTGCTCGACTCGGGGGCACACGCCACCGAGGTGATGCCGCTCGGGTTCGGCCGCAGCCGGTTCCGCTTTGCCGCGCCGCAAGGAAGGGCGCTGTCTGTGGAGCAGTTACATGATCTTCGCCTCGCGACCTCGTACCCGGGACTCGTCGCGTCCTACCTCGAGGATCACGGCGTCAGCACCCGGCTCATAGCGTTAGACGGCGCTGTCGAAACCGCCATCCGGCTCGGAGTGGCCGACGTCATTGCCGACGTAGTCGAAACCGGCACCACCTTGCGCCAGGCAGGTCTGGAGCTGTTCGGCGATCCGATCTTGCACTCCGAAGCGATCTTGATCCGCCGTACCGGCGCAGAACCCCCATCCGGCTTGGACCAGCTGGAACGCCGGCTAAACGGAGTCCTGGTCGCCCGCAACTACGTGATGATGGACTACGACGTCACCGACGATCTGGTCGTAGAAGCTTGCGCGATCACGCCCGGGCTCGAGTCGCCCACGGTGTCACCTTTGGCGAAGGAAGGGTGGCGCGCGGTCCGCGCCATGGTGCCGCGTGCGGATGCGCAGCAGATCATGGATGACCTGTGGGCCTTAGGCGCACGTGCGATTCTGGTCACCGACATCGCCGCCTGCCGCATCTAGTGTCGTGACCAGTGGCTGACCGCGGTCTCGACCAAAGCGTCTACGTCGCGAGACCCCACCGTGTGCGGGTGATAACGATCATCGCAACGCTTGCTCTCTGCCTCCTGACCGCAATCGGCTGGTTCTTGCTGCCGACGGAGATTCGGGCGCTGTTCACACTGTCCCAGCGACTGACCCTGCTCGGCGTTCTGGCGCTGCTGATCGTGGGGATGGTGGCTCTGGCGAGCAGCTACGTCCGCGCCGACCCGAACGGCCTTCGGATCCGCAATGGTCTACGGGTTCATGCTGTGCCCTGGGGGCGCGTCCACAAGATCATCCTCCGCCACGGCGACCCCTGGGCCCTGCTGCTGGTCACGCCCGAAGATGGTCGGCCGTTCGAGGCTGACTTTGATGCCGAGAAACGCCAGCTGATGGGCATTCAGGCGGTGGATGGCCCACTTGCTAAGGCTGCGGTGTACGAGCTTCGGGTACGCCACCGCCGCTTCCTGGAAACCCTTAACTAACGCCGACTTGTCAGAATCTCAGCACCGGTGCTGAGATTCTGACAACTCGGCGTTACTCGATGCCGCGAGACTTGAGGAGCGCCTCGATCTCGGCCATCTCTTCATCAACCGGTGGCGCACTCTGCCGCGCCTTCGCGGCTCCGCTCTTGGCTGGTAATGCGTTGCCAGTTGACTCCGCACTCACTGCCTTGTTCCTCTGCGCCCGGCGGCCGATCAGTCCGCCCACCACCCAAAGCACAACGCATAGCCCGAGCAAGGAGAGACCGAACCAGACGGCGGGCGACAAGATGATCTTGGACGCCCACGTCCCGAACGCGACGACCGCGTCCCACAGCAACCTGAGGAGCCCGCTGAAGTACAAGGCGATCGGGGCAAGCGCCAGGCCGACGCCCTGAATCACACGACCTTTGTTTCCTCGGCGCCACGCGATGCCGGTGGCGATCACCCCGAGCAGGGTGAGTCCAACGCAGAGGGGGAGCAATACGGTGTCAACAGCAGGCATGCGATCCAGGCTAGTTGCTGACTAGGAACGATGTCTGTGGGTGATCACCTCCGTCCGTCCCTGGTCCGTCACTGATCCACGCGTCGTCGACTGCGCGGCGTGTCCGGTCCTCGCTGTCAGGCAGGAAATGCCCTACGAGGCAAGCACCAGCGTCGCGTTCTCATGGCCCAGGGCTCCGCCACAGCCACCCCCGATTCACCAGCGGCGAGCAGCACCGAAGCGTAGTGATGCCTGAGATCGTGGCTCGTCGTGCCGGGCGGCAAGCCAACCCTGCGCACCGCCTTCGCAAAGACCCGGGTGCCGTAGTACTCGTGCCGCCACGGTTTGCCGTCGAGCCCAGTGAATAGCGACCCATCTCCGCGGCGGGCGGAAACTCGGCGATGTGCGCCGCCAGCACATCCGCAACCACCGCGGGCAGCGGCAGCGTACGGCGTGATATCGGCGTCTTGGGTGGCATGCGGTGCTTCCCGGTGGGATCGGTCTGCCACTCAATCCGCACCGTGCGGCGCAGGAAATCGACATCCTGGATACGTAACGCCACCAGCTCGCGGATGCGGAGACCGAGTCCCGCCTGGGTGATCACCATCGCCTGGCAGCGAGGACGGCATCGCCTCGGCCAGCGCACGGACTTGACCAACCGTCAACGGCACGATCCGCTCACGTTCTGACCTTAGAAGGCTGAGCCTGAGCACTGGGTTGCGCGTTACCAACCATCCCGGACGGCGGCATTGAAGACCGAGCGCAGCGTGCCCACGACCAGCATCGGCGGGTGGCGTGGCTACCTCGCTGGCCGTGGTATCACGGTCTTGGTCGACGACATCGGCCGTAGTGCGGTCACCCGCGCCGACGCCCGGCGCCTCATCACCGAACGCCGCGAGAGTGAGGCCCGGCAGCGGGAAGCAGCGGAACGGCAGGCGATCAAGGCCGACCAGCAGTGGCGCGCACAGCTGAGCGGTGGTATACCGGCGAGCCTGATCCCTGCTTGCGTGCGCCCTGCCGCTGCGATGTTGCAAGCCGCCCACGACGCCCTGCCGTGCAGACTGCCCCCGCTGCAGGAAGCGCTGTCCAACTCGGGCGAGTTGACCTATCACAGCTTGCGTTCCATGAGTCGTGACCGCCGGCCTCCCGCACCCCCTCGCGGTTGACGGTGCAGTCGCCAACGATGCCGCCGCGAGGACCCTGGTCGTGCGGGTGTCCGAGAACGCAGAAGGGTACGCGCGGTTGTTGTGGCGGCAGAGGGGCACCAGGCGTTGGTGAAGGCGGCGGAGTCCGGGTGGCGCACCGGGCCGCCGGCGTCGCGGTGCCTCTGCAGGCGCCTGAGGACCCGGCGGGATAAAGGGTTCACCTTGCCGGAATCAGACCCGGCGGCGCCAGTGGTTGGTGGCCGACCGGATTCGTGATGCTCGTTGCTTTTTGTTGCTCCGACGGGTGTAGAGCAATATCGTGACTGAATTGCAAATACTCCACCAGATCCACCACCTCCGCCTCCGTTGGAGGCGACCTTCACCGGCACAGCAACCTTAACTACGACAAATGCATTGGCCGCGGGACCGTTCGCTTCACCGCTACAGCTCGGTCTCCGGTTGGACGGCCTCCGGACATATATTGTCGTAACTTCGTTCCCGCCGATCACGACTGCCCCGATCGACACACCGCTCGGACAGGACATCACTACAATTACGAAAGGCGATGGCGGATTCGGCGGCTATACAAACGGCAATATCTCGGTCGAGATCACACTGCACTTCGATCACAGTCTTCGCCTGGCCGGGGATTCCGACCTTACGGTTATCCTCAGGACCCTGCCGCCGGGATCCCCCGTAGCTGCGGACGGCGCCGTTACACTCGCCGGCAGCGGCACCTTTCAACATGGATTCCTCGGCGGGGCCACTGGCACTCTGGTGATTGCCGGCACGATCACCCCTGTGCCGTAGCGGCATTGCGAATCTTGCTCCCCAGGGATTCGGCATCATCCGCCTACCGTGCTCTCACTACGCCTCCTAGGGCTGTTTCTTCATTCACATCTAGGTCTGGCCTCGCAGATCATTTGACCTGTCGAAATCTTCCGGCGGTGTACGTGGCCGGTTTGCCGGCCCGTCCGTATGTTCCCGTACGGCACTGTTGATCCGTGGCGACGTTCCCAACCAATCCGGACCCACCTGTCGCCCACGACGACGATCCTCTCAGCTCCTCGCCATCGCCGCGCCCGAACGCGCCGCCCGCCACGTGCGATACCCAAGCGCCGATGCCTCGGATTGCCGTGCCAGTGTCAGCGGGCCGAGAGCACCAGCCGGGCCGCGGCACGGGGGTCTTTTATAATGTCGCACTCCCACAGCCGGACAACCGTCCACCCGAGCTCCCGCGCGATGGCGGTCGCCTCCGAATCCCGCTCTCGCACCCGCCCCATCATCGCCTCCCAGAGCTGAGCGTTCGGACCGGTGAACGGCGTCTTCCGG
>JBKOZG010000306.1:0-4979 GCA_046725775.1 Actinomycetota bacterium
TCAACGTGCGGGTTGGTCAGAAAGGTGATCTTGAAGGTGACCAGTGATACCGACGATGAGATCCACGCCCACATCGGTGGGCCCGGCTACGAGCTGCCGGTGCAGGCCGGCAGGCCAGCCAAGGGAGAATTTCCCCGCGACAGTGCGGGCAGCTTCGAGGTGGAGGCACACCATCTCGAAAGGACCTCCCGATCTTGAACGCGCACTCGCAAGACTGGTCGCGTTTCCACCGGAACAACTGACCGGGATTGGGGCCGGCTACTGGGTTGCGATCAGGGCGGCGTACTTTGTGGCTAGTGGCTGCTCGCGACGTAGGGGAGTTCTAAGTTGGGGGCCTTGCGGCGGTGGGCCGGTTCTGCCGTCACCGCGACACTGCTGGTCGAGCTTGGGGCCTGTACGGTCACCGATCGACCACCAACGGTGGCTGCCGGTAGACCGGACAGCTCAGGGACAGCGCTTCCGGGGGCCCCAGAAGGCTCGCGGACTGTGCGTCCGGCGGCACCGGAGAGCTCGACGAGAGTGCTTTCCGAGCCCCTGAAGATCTCCGAGACCATGGTTCCGGTGGCGCCGAAAAGCTCGAGCACCGTGAGGCAGTCAGTTCCTAAGAAGTCGAAGGCGGCTGCGAAGCAGCCAGACCACATCGTGGTCGTGATCTTCGAGAACAAGCACCGCACGAACGTGATCGGCAACCCGCGCGCACCGTACCTAAACAAGCTTGCGGGACAGGGGGCCAACATGACCCGTTCATACGGTGTCACACACCCCAGTCAGCCGAACTATCTCGCCCTGTTTTCCGGGTCGACCCAGGGCGTGACAAGCAACGCCTGCCTGCAGCGGTTCAAAAAGAAGCAGAACCTGGGGTCCCAGCTCCGGCGGGCGGGACTCAGCTTCACCGGCTATGCCGAGTCACTCCCCAAGGCCGGCTTTACCGGATGTGTGCGGGGCCGGTACCAGCGCAAGCACAATCCGTGGGTCAACTTCGGCAACCTGCCGCGAAGCACCAATCAGCCTTTCAGCGCCTTCCCGCGCGACTACCGCAAACTCCCAACGGTTGCCTTCGTAAGCCCCGACATGTGCAACAGCATGCACGACTGCTCGATCCGCACCGGCGACCGCTGGATGGAGAAGCACTTCGACCGCTACGCACGGTGGGCGAAACGTAACAACAGCTGGCTGGTGGTGACCTTCGATGAGAACGCTGGCGGCACGGTCCACCCAATCCCAACGATCATCGTAGGTGAGGGGATCCGGTCAGGGCGTTACGCCGAGCGGATGAACCACTTCACGCTGCTGCGCACCATCGAGAAGGCCTACGGGCTGCCGCCGCTCGGCCGCGCGGCCGCGGTGCCACCACTGTCGACGATCTGGAAGAAATAGTGATCAACAAGAGGTTGATCATCGGCATCCATCGTGTGGATGCAGCGACGTAGCGGATGGCACCAAGGTCAGTGAGCACCAGCCACTCCGCGGCGGCCGGCGTCGCTTCCACCGTGATCCGCCGATAAGTGAGCCGCTTGTTGAGCCGAGCAAGGGTTAGCTCCATGTCATTCCCCACGTCAGCCAACGGCTTCGCTGCTGGTCAACAATGGCGTGGCGGCAAACTGCCTTCGATCTTGACGATGCCGGAGTGCTCAACCACGACCTTCGACCACCCGCCTTCGGCTGGTCGCATGCACCCATCGGATGCGGACAGGTAGCGGGACCAGCGCACCCGCACGACATATTCCCCCGGTTCGGGCAAGAACGCCGTGAGGGAGACGGCATCACGACCGAGGACTCGCCCTGGGGGTGAAATGACCGGCCGCGGGTTCGTCACCGCATGGAGGGTCCACGTTCGGTCCGACCAGACCGCCTGCAAATAGGGCAACCCACGGCCCACCAAGGTCGCTTCATCAGTCGCTGCCCATTCGTGGGGCCCGTTGGAGATGGCGACGTAGGAGATGGCGTTGTCGTCGAGCCACTTTCGGTACGTGTCCGCGTTGAGGGTTCCGTCGTAGAAGAGGGGGTTGCGCCCGGTGTCGACCTGTCGCGACCACCCCCTTGCGATGGCAACTACCGGTGCCACGGCGGCAGCTTCGCCGCGACGCAGCGTCGGAACGACCTCGATGGGCCCGGACACCCCACGAGCGACCAGCTGGTCCAGGAGGGGCGCATAGAACTCCGCGCTGAGCGCGGGATCGCCCCGTTCTCGCATCTCTGTGATGGATACCGGCGGTAACAGCAAGACGCTTGCGATGGCGGCAATGACGGCGACCAGAGGGACGGTCGCGACCGCCACGATAATCGGCGCAGCGAACAACTCAGGCAGGCGGTTTGCGGTCGTACCCACTGGTGTGGGTAGCAGATAAGCTGCAACGACCAGCCCAGCCGATAACAGCGCACCCCACCGGACAGCCGGGCGCCGCCAACACAGTCCGGCCACGGCTAGGCAGATGAGGAAACCCATCAGGGCGTGGTTCTGTCCGAACGTTTGGTACCCACCGTTGCCAAACGCCAGCCCGGCGGCGATGGTCGGCACCAGAGCACTGACACCCAGCGTCACGCCCCCTCGTCGCCGGCCCGAGAGGAAAAGCGCACCGCCAGCTACGCCGAGGAACAAACCTGCCACCGGGCTGCTGAGCGCTGCTAGGACAGACAGCCCGGAAGTGAGGCGTAGGCGTCCGGCCACCAGAGCCAACAGCGCACCAAGCGCTGCGGCGAGACCCAGTGCGAACGTCGTTCGAGTGACCACGAGATTCCCGGTGAGGCAGACCGCGCCAACAATTGCGCCGGCGACCGGTCGCGGGACCGCAGTGCGCTTCAACAACGCCGCGAACAGCACGACGCTGACGACGTACGCAAGCGCGGTCGTGAGGCCTACGCCCAGAAGCGCCATCACCGGAGGAGACAAGACGCTGTAGCCGAGTGGGTCGAAACCGCCATACCAACGCAGGTCCAGCAGCTCAGGCCAATGCGACTCAGCTAGCTGGGCGTGAGCTAGCTGTGCCGAGAAGTCCCGGCCCATCGGGGGAGCGAGAAGGTACGCGGCTGCCAGCAGCGCGGCAATGCAACCAGCGGCAACGACCCCAGGCGATCGCCGGTAGAGCGCAAGCATGCGGGATCGGATGCTGCGGCGTGTGCTGGTGACCCTCATCCCATGTCGACGCCACCCGAATTCGCGGTGACCCTTTCGGCGTCTTTTCTGGTTGCAGACTGGGTGCTCAACGCAGAAGGCTCCTCATGACGATCCTCCCCGTTCTGATCGCTGTCGGTGTACCTGCGGCTCAATGCACCCGCGCCAGGATGCTCAATCAAGCTGAGAACTAGCTGAGTCGACCACTAGACCGGCGGGACGCGCGCCACCAGTGGCCTGGTACGGGTGAGGCGCGGCGAACTGTGGGGCCTATGCGACCGCGATCGCCGCACCGGTGCTCGGGCTTACCGTGGCACTGCCGGCACACTATCAGTACCACCTCGACACCCTCGGCCACCTCGGCCTAATCTACCTAGCGACCGCGGTATTCTGAGGGGTTGAGGACCTTGCGATCATCGATCCATCGACATACTCACGTCGCCGCGCTAAGTCCTGATGATCGTTTGAGCCCAAGTCGGCCTCGGGCGGCGACGGCGATGATCACCGCGGCTAGCACGACGATTCCGGCCATGATCACCAACACTTCGAACTGTGGCAGACCGACGACAGCCACCAGGCCGGTGGAGTTCACGATGGCGTTGTGCATGGAATGGAACAATCCGGCGATCAACACGCTGGAGCCGGCGCCGTTGTAGAGCCAGCCGGTGATCAATCGGCTGCCCAGATGCGGGAGCAGGAAGATGCCCAGCACCAGCGCCGTGGTCGCCCATGATCGCGTTTCGACAGGTGGCGATCGGATGCCTGACAATCCACGACCGCAGCGGTGAGACATCCGTTCGGGCAGCTTGCTCAGTCTGCTCAGCCATGATCGGTACGTCCTCTCAACAAGGTCATCATGGGGCAGCACTACGCCTACGTCCAAGGCCCGCCTCCCGCGACGATCGCCTGAGCCCGGTCGGCGACATGCAGCTTGGTGTAGATGTTGCACCTCACACTCACGCGCACTGAGACTTCAAAGACGGCGTCGTGGGCGTCGTAACGTCATATCAGCGTCTCAGCGGTCTCGCCTGGTCTCATCCGGCGGTCGTAGGGCTCACCGGAGTCAGCACCGTTGTTCGTGCCTGGGATTTCAATGCCTAGAAGATGTGGTGCAAGGACAACGGCCATGGCGCGGCTCGATCTCGCGGCGATACGACAGCGACGGCCAGTGCTCAGACCGGCAGCCAATACCCTTACTCAATCCCGGTGAGGCCGACCTGGCTGAGCTGCTGGACTGGGTCGAAGGCGTGTCCACGGTGGCACAGCAGGCACGCGATAAGGGCAACATCACGCTAGCCGAAGCGTTGGAGAACACCCGCTTTGAGGTCTATGAGGGTTACCTCGCGGAGCTACACCACCAACCGAGCCAGGCAGTTGATGATCAAGAAGCTAAGCACTGATGACCAAATTGTAGCGCTCAGTCACCACCGAGCAGCAACGGTGATCACGGCCCAGTTGCTGAGGAGGGGCACCACGTCGTCGAGCTCGTCGACGTTGGAGACGACAGCACCCAATGCGGCCACCAGCTTGTCGCCGCTGAACCATTTCTCCGAAAGTCGCGACGGGCGACCCGTGAATCCGTTAGTGTGATCGGCGTTTCTGATCACTGCAATTGGCGATCGTCCAGGGCGACACGCCGATCTTTCGGGGGACTCTCAGCCGTGTCCAGGCGACTATCATCAAAAGTGATCACATCAGTCACATGCGTCACTTCATCAACGTCGAGCGGGGGTCGACCTGGGGTTTTCTACGGAGCCGGAGACGGACAAACGCGTCGACCAGTGGACTCAGGTCATGGTGTCGGGTGTTAAGTATCTGCGCCTTCCGCTGCGTACCCGATGGCTGAACGAGACCGACGACCTGGTGC
>JBKOZG010000043.1:0-7951 GCA_046725775.1 Actinomycetota bacterium
GCGTTGGCCCGAATGGGTGGCCGAGGCCGGACTGGCCGGGGGCTTCCGGTTCCCCGATCTGCACCACATAGGAAAGGTGTTGGCGGCCTCGTCGGGGGCGACGAGGGAGCTGATGCATCGGATGGGGCATGGAGTATGCGCGCTGCATTGATCTATCAGCCCGACACCAGCAAGCGAGGTCGACAGGTTGCGGCTGCGATTGATGCGTGGATCGGACGCGGCAATAAGCCATTGGCCGTGACGACGGGATTGCGCAGCCCAGCGCGAGCCCTTAGCGGAACGAGTCGTCGGTCGTGTGACGCGCGCTCTGGCTTCGCGCGTGAAGGGCTTGGTCAAGTGACGAGTGTGTGAACGCGCTAGTCGGTGGCTAGCCCGAGAGCCGGTAGATGCGGCGGGCGCCGGCCAGTCCCTTGAGCTCGTGCTCGCCAGCGTCTTCTAACCGGAGGCCTGCGCCCTCGAGCAAGCTCGCCGTCGGCGCTGAAACGAGTACTTCACTGGGGTTCGCCATTGCTGCGATGCGAGTGACAGCGTGCACCGCGACGCCGCGGAGGTTTCCGGCGTCGCGCTCGACTTCGCCTGAATGGATGCCCACGCGGATCTGCAGACCATCCTGCAGCGCGCCATCGCGGACAGCTGCCGCACACCGCACGGCTCGTGCCGCGCCATCGAAGAAGGCGAGGAAGCCGTCGCCCGTGGTGTATACCTCCACGCCGCGGAACCGGTCCAGCTGGATCCGCACTCCCTCGTTGTGTCTGGCCAGCAGCTCTTTCCAGGCCGCATCGCCCAGCCGAACGGCCACTTTCGTGGAGTCGACTATGTCGGTGACGAGCATGGTCGTAACGAAGCGCTCGCCCGCCTCGGCCGGCTTGGCCCAGCCGTGCACGCCGCCGTACTCGATCGTGACAAACGGTTCCTCGCCGATGACCCGCGCGTTGTGCCCAGGCGGGATCTCGAACGCCTCACCAGCGCGAAGAATCCGCCGCGCACCCGTGTCGGTTTCGATCTCCACTTCGCCTTCGAGGACAACGCCTTGGTGATGGTGCTGGCAGCTGGGCGTTCCGGCCACCGGTTTTACGTGCTCGGCCCAGCTCCACCCCGGTTGGTGGACGAGGCGGGCGACGTGCGCCTCGCCGAGAAGGACGACATGCACGGTGACGAGAGGAAGCGTGACAAGCTCATCCGGCTCGTCAAATCGCTTCGACTGGAGCCTCGACATGTGTTCAGGCTACGGCTTGGTGACCCCGTCGCCGCCGGGCATCGGCGGGTACATCTGCAACTGGGCGGTCGCGAATCCCTGGCTAGCGACACGCTCGCGCTGAAGCCGACTGCGTACAAAGTGCGCGCAGCGCGCGGAGATCTGACTTGGCCGCGAGAGCTTGCTGGTCAAGGAGGTGCTCTGAGGGATGGACAAATCCGAGGCACTGCGCGTTGGCGTAGTTGGGTGTGGCTATCAAGGTCGTGTCCGAGAACTCAGCGCTTCAAGACTCGTTGACTGCGGTGGTGCCTGGGATGGCCCGTACGCGTCGTTCCACAGTGAGCATCGATGGCGGTCTGAGATCTGGGTTGACAGTTGCTTTGACCCTTCCGGAGCGGCCCCTTCCGTTGGCGCGATTGAACATTTCGCAGTTATCACGTCCGCTTTCAGGCAGCCGGAATCTTGTAGGAGGGTGGGACGAAGTGTGGGTCGCTATCGTCCGCTGTTGCTGTCTCTTCCTCGCTTATAGGGGGAGGTGGAGGTACATACCCACGTTTCGTCCCACCCGTCCGCGCACCAACGGGATCGGGGGCCGGGCATGAAAGACGGCCACTGTGTTGTTGGCCGCGCCGGAGCGGGGCCGCTGCACACGGTGCCCGGTTGTCTACTTCGACTAGGGCGGCCATCTGGTTGTAGGGACGGGCATCGGATGGCGCGTCCCCCCGACGTAGCAGCGCACGTGGCCATGGCGCCGCAGATCCGGGCTGTGGTCGCTGCTCGCAGACGGTATCCCGCGCGGGGAAGCTTTCACCGGCTCAACCACGAAGTTGCCGTGCGACGCGCTGCGCACCGCCTGCTACGGGTGGCGCGGAACTGCCCGGCGGGGGCGATCATCCTGCGCGACGTCGAGGGCAACGAGGTCGATCTGTTCGGCTAGATGAGGAGGATCCGGTGTTACGTCACGTCGTGATGTTCAGCTTCAAGGACGACACCACCGAAGAGCAGAAGGAAGCCGTCGCCGCTGCGCGTAAGCCTCTGACATCCTGCGCCGGGCCCGGTGCCGCCACGCCGATATGGTCTCGACCGCTCCCAGGCGATTGATTTTGCTGTCAGATCACTCCGGTGGGGATGGGAAGTGGCTGGGCAGAGTGTCGCGAGTGAACATGCGACCAAATATGGCGATGGCGGCGCCCAGGTACGACAAGGCTGCTGCCGTACCGACGCTGGCGATCAGCCAAACCGGGGCATCGGCGGCCTGCGCGACGAGGGCCGCCAGAATTCCAGCGACAATGGCATTGACGACGTTGACAAACATTCCCGTACTGCCCAATACATGGCTGGCAACGGACCGGGGCGTGCCCATGAGATAGGAGGCCATCACGCCCGCGCGGTCGTCGTGTCGAGATGTCACGAAGTACGCCTCGATCCCGGGATCCAGGTCAACGTAGCCGCCTCGAAGCCGGTTCATTCCGGCGAGCATCGCGACGTCGTCGGCACTGGCATTGTGTACTCGAAGACTGGTTAGGGTGCCAAGCACCAAGGTTGCAGCCGCCAATCCGATCGAGAGCACCTGAAACGCGCGCCCGAACCCGTCCACTTGAGCGATTAGTGCTAGCACCACAAGTGATGCCGAGAGCACAGTCAGGTGGATGACACTTCGACTCATGATCTCGGACCACGTCATGCTCCGCGTGGCCAAGAGACTCCAATGCTCGGTGGCGAGAATCTGCACCCTCACCGACGGCCCAGGTGCCGGAGGCTTCGCACCATGCGTGGCACCGAACTCGGGCATAGCCATGGACATTGATCTGCTCCTCCTTGTACCGAGCGATGGGCCGCAACCACATGACCCTTCACAGCGCCTTGTGGAGGATCTCGGCCTGCTTACTCAGAAACTCGCTCGCCGATTTTCGCCTTAGTGCGGCGCTGTTTCAAGGGAGCGTCATCCCAATTGGCTCGCCACATCTTTGCACTAGCCCTGTGCCGAAGACTGATGGTAAGGGCGTCGTTGGGTCGAGCCAGGACTCGCATGCCGCGCCATAGCAGAGGCCAGGCATTTGCTGGCGCTTCGCCTTTCGGCTGGGCGTCTTTTGGGGCATGGCGTCGCAGCGAGCAGCTGCTGCACCGACTCGGCGCCTCCTGGCGGCGCCTATGTCTGGTACAAATGTCACCGGGACGGACCGTTCAGCACCGCGTTCTCCAACGGAGCTGTTTCAGCTCCTCGGCGTCCTTGCTGGTCAGTCGGTCAAATCCCGCGGTCGTCCTCGTTTTGGCGCACCGTCTTGTGGAATGGCTCGGTGCCGATCTCCAACTCCCGGGCTGCATCGGCGATGGTGCAGCGCTCTGGAGGACCGATACCGCGGTAGTTTCCACAGCTCATGTCCGGGCGGTTTCCACAGATTTTTGGTGAGGCCGCACGATTCGGGACCTTCCTACGCATGCTGCAGTTTGGAGGCGGGCGATGCCAAAGGCCGAGTCCAAGCAGCAGTTGGGCGTACGTGGTGAGGAGCTGGCTTGTGCTGAGTTGGAGCGGCAGGGCCTGCAGGTTCTGGAGCGGAATTGGCGCTGCCGACTGGGAGAGATCGACATTGTCGCCGCGGAGGTCGGAGACGCTGGACTGACACTGGTCTTTTGTGAGGTGAAGTGTCGCAGCGGATTGGGTTTCGGCCATCCGCTTGAAGCGATCACCTTCGCGAAGATGCAGACGCTGCGTCAGCTGGCCGCCTTGTGGATCGACCATCCGGCTGGATGCGATCGGTGTCGTGCTGGATCGCTGGCAACGAACCATCGGTGACCCACGTACGGGCGGTGGGTTGAGTGGCTTCGGCCTGCGCATGGTCGGTGGCCTGGTCGGCCTCGAGGGGCGCATTGTCGAGGTCGAGGCCGACATCGGCGCGGGCCTGCCATGCACCGTGCTGGTGGGACTACCGACTCAGCCCTCTACCAGGCGCGTGATCGGTGCAAAGCGGCAGTCAGCAAGTCCGAGCAGGAGTGGCCGATCTCGCTGCTGACCATCAATCTCAGCCCTGCAACCCTGCCCAAGGCCAGCAGTCACCACGATCTCGCGATTGCGCTGCGATCCTTGCGGCCCAGCGGATCTTTCGGGCCGATGACTACGCCGAACTGTGCTTCTGGGTGAGCTGCGTTTGGACGGTCGGGTCCGGCCGGTCCGCGGCCTGCCTGCCACTCTGGCGGCCCAGCAGGCCGGTTTTACGCGGATCATCGTGCCCTTGCGCCAGGCAGGAGAAGCGAAGCTCGTGGCGGGGATCGAGGTGTTCGGCATTGCCTCGATAACCCAGTTAGCCCATATGCCCCTGTCGGGGCGCCCGTTCTGGTAGGTGGAGGCGAAGTGGGCTTGTGAGCTGCCCGCGCCGCCGGAGGGCGCCCACGCCGGCGGTTAGGGCTTGATCAGCCCACCGCAGTAATCCAGTGCGTACGCCTCGACACCGAAAACGAGAATCACCTCGCGCCCCTGGAAATGCGAGACGTCGCCCGACGAATGATCTTGATAGTGCCCGTGCTGGCCAGCCCAGTCAAAGCCGCCCAGAAAGCGCCCCTGTTGATACATCGCCGACAGGGCAGCCTGGATCGTTGCCCCGGCTCGGGCGGCGTCGATCAAGTCCGGCCGGAGGATGTAGCCGTAGTAGTTCTCAGCCCAAACCGGTTCGGCTCGAAACCAGACCGTCTCTTGGCCAAGGAAATCCGTGCCGCCGAAGTAGCTGTCGCGATAGAGCCACTCGTCGCTACGAAACGCGAGGTCATGTGAGCCGAGCCGGCTTGACTCGGCGGCGGAGCCGCTTCCCACGTACGTCGACCCCTTCGCGCGTACGACGAAGGCCTCCAGGTCGGCAAGTCTCAGCATGAGCTATTACTACCCGGTCGCGAGGGAATGGGTGATTACCGAGGATCGAGGGCAGCCGTCGCGGTGGAAATGATCAAGCACTTGCCGAATAGCGACAACAGTGCACCAGCAAGTTCTCCCTTGAGGCCTTTGTGGGGCGCCAGCTCAAGATCCTCCGGGCTGTGGCTGAGGAGCGTCGACCTGGTGGGGGGCCTGCACTAGCCGACAATCGCGATGCAGTGCGCAGTATTGGCGGCCATCCGTGAAACGTAATCAGCGTGGTCAGTCACGGCGTTCATTCCGCCAGGTTGTCACGGTGACGCCCGTGGCTGCGCCCAGGACACCGTAATGCGCGCCAGCCGACGTGTGGGTGTGCAGCTCCATCCGAAGGGAACCCCCCTTCTCGGCCTTTCGCTGGGGCCGGCACAGTGCCGACGAGGTACGGGCTGCGACCATCGATGGGCTGTCGATGTTGGGTTCTGTCGAGCTAAGCCTGCGGTGTCAGGGCGAGAGCACACCGACGGTGATCGTCATGCCCGGCGGTGGGGCGGCACTGCCGACCAGTCCTCTGCCACAATGGATGCCATCTCTGCGCACGGGTTCTGCGTGTAGAACCGACGCGGGCAAGGCGCGGCGAGGCCATTCGAGGACCGGCAAACCGGGCTGGATGCTGCCCGCCGGCAACATCAGTTGATGTATGTGGCTTGGGTCGGGCCGTCCTACCCCTGCCCGGCGGTGCACGCCGGGCTCACGCGGCGACCATCTACGCCGACACCAAGTCGGCCGTGAGTCCCAGGTAGTCGGCGACGGCGCCGAGGCTCGCTTCAACGACCGTCGTTGCTGGGCGGTCGGCGAATTGTCCGTCGCTGGCGATGTGGTCGTGATGCGAGTGGCTGTGCAGAACGAGGAGCGGATAGTCATCACGGGGATGTCGCGCCAGCCACTCCGTCACCAGCTTGTCGATCACAGCGCGCAGCTGGAAGAACTCGGCGGACGCGGTGGCACCGCTGTCGATCAGGACCGGCCGTAGCCTAGCCTCGTGGCTGAGTACTCTCGGGCGGACGCGGCCAACCGATCCGGGGTCGATCTGGGATACATCGACCGTCTGATCGAGCTGGGCGTTATCTCGCCGGACAGCACCGACCGGCTGACAAGGGGCGACGTGCGCCGCGCCCAGATGGCGCAGACGCTGGAGAACGCCGGCATTGCGCTCGACAGCCTTGCCGCCAGCATCAAGCGCGGCCATGGTGACCTGGGTTTCATGGACGCGCCGACCTACGAGCGATTCGCAACGCTCAGCGACGAGACGTTCGAGGGGCTGAGCCGACGAACGGGCCTCCCGTTGAACCTGCTGATGCTGATCCGCGAGGCGACCGGAGGAGCCACGCCAGCCCCAAATGATCGCGTACGAGAGGATGAGCTGGCGGTCGTCCCGTTCATCGAGATCGAGCTTGCGATGGGCTTTCGGCCCGTTTCGATCGAGCGCACCCTCCGGGTGCTGGCCGACAGCTTGCGCCGCGCCGCAGCAACGGAGTCGGATGCCTGGCGGTCCGACCTGATGGAGCCCATGCTCGCCAGGGGCGCTACTGCCATCGAACTTGGCGCGACCTCCTCTTCCCCAGAGACGTTGACGCTGGACGAGGCCACAGACGAGGCGGTGCTGGCCATCTGGCACGCGCAGCAGGCGCAGTCGTGGACGGCGAATATCATCGGCGGCTTCGAGAAGGTCCTGACCGATGTCGGATTGTTGAAGACCCTCCATCGACCGCCAGCCATCTGCTTTCTCGACATCACCGGTTACACCCGCCTCACATACGAGCGTGGCGACGAGGCCGCGGCCGACCTGGCTGAGCGGCTGGGCAGACTGGTCACTCGAAGCACGCTCGATTGCGGCGGTCGGCCGGTGAAGTGGCTGGGTGACGGCGTGATGGTGTACTTCCGCGACCCGGGATCCGGTGTGGTAGCGGCCCTCGAGCTGGTAGACGGCGTAGCGTCCGCCGGCCTGCCGCCCGCTCACGTTGGCCTGCACGCCGGACCGCTCCTCTTCCAGCAGGGCGATTACTACGGACGAACAGTGAACCTCGCCTCGCGGATCGCCGAATACGCCCGGCCGGGTGAGGTCCTCGTCACACAGGAGGTCGTCGATGCGTCAGCGGGGGTCGACGTGACCTTCACCGAGATCGGGCCGGTGGAGCTGAAGGGCATCTCGGGTGTACGCCTGCACGCTGCGCATCGCGCGGATGCGCGTTGACGAGGCTGGCCATCGAGAACGTGAGTGCGTGAGACTCAAGAACGGGGAAGCTGGGGTGGTCTCAAGCATGCTGCCGATGCCGCCGTGCGCGTTCCGTAAAGGAGCGATTCGTCAATGGGCAGGTCTAGGGCGTGATCGGATTTTCTGTGCGGTGACGATGTGCCGGGGCCTATCAGCCTGACCCGTTCTCTGTAACGACCGGACCGCCGCGCTCGGGCTCGGCCGCAGCGCCATTCACGCCCTCCAACGGGGCGGTGACCGCCTCACGATGGATTCCGTCCTCCACATCATCGCGGGCGCGCTTGCCGCCACCCAGCCTGAGGCTGCCGCGATCATTCCAGCCGCGGCCGAGGCCTATATGGCCGAGTCGCCGACTATCGCTCGGCTGATCAGCTTCGTGACGGATGCTCTGGGCGAGGAGCACGCGCGAGAACTCCGCGCCCGCGGCGGCGACATCGACTGGGACCAAACCATCGCCTCACCTTGCCCAGACCACCCAAGCCCTCAACGAACTCCAATCCGAAACCCAACCATGAGCGAGAGTGCCTGAGCTGGACGGGTACAGCAGCGTAAAGTCCTCCCCGCGTCGTAGCGCCTAGTGGACGGCCAAGTCTTGATGGCGCGGCCTGAGCAGCCGGGTCCGGGTCAACGAACTCGCGAGAGT
>JBKOZG010000452.1:0-8079 GCA_046725775.1 Actinomycetota bacterium
CCAGAAACACACCACACGGGAAGCCACCCGGAGCCTCAAACGCCTCATCGCCCGCGAGGTCTACTACCTACTCCCCCGGGCACCTCACATGCCACCGGTTCCTCCATCCCGGCCAGGCAGCCGGAGCGCAGACGCGGTCAAAGTGGAGCCCCCCACACGCGGAACGACCTTGATCGCGCCGAGCACCGGCACACCATCAAAAATGGAGGAACCGGTCCCTTGACAAACAGGAAAGCACCCCAGGTTTCTGACAAGCCTCGCACTGCTGTCCATTTAGGGTCGAGCGGTGACTTGATCTACCACCCGCAATAGCTCGCCCGCCACCAGCCCTGCGCGGTCAATCAGCTCGTCCCGGTTTGTAGGACCGGCTCGTCCACACCGTCCCGCCGGGTCCGGGCCGAGTCTTGCTGGAACCAATGATCAGCAGGCAGCCCATGTCGATGCTGTCGGGATCGAGCGCCTCGAGCGTGGTTACAGTCAGGTCCTCACCGTCGCGGCCGACGTGTCGCCCTACGACTACGGGCGTGTCCGACGCACGGAACTCGAGCAGCAGCTCGCGAGCTCGAACGATCTGCTCGCGCCGGGTAGCCGAGGCCGGATTGTAGATGGCGAGCACCAGATCAGCCTCAGCGACAGCGCGCAACCGCCGGTCAATCACTGACCATGGCTTGAGCCGGTCCGATAGCGACACGACGGCGTAATCCCCGCCGAGAGGCGCGCCAGCACGAGCCGCAACGGCCTGAGCTGCCGTCACACCGGGAAGCACCGTGATCTTGACTCCTGCGTAACGGTCATTCTCAGCCGCCTCGAAGACTGCTGAGGCCATGCCGAAGACTCCTGCATCGCCGCCGGAGACGACCGCAACCCGTTCGCCAGCCAAAGCAAGATCAAGCGCGTACTGTGCCCGTTCCAGCTCGACGGTGTTGCCGGAAGGGTGCCGCTGTAACCCTGGTCGTGTCCCAAGCCGCTCAAGATATGGCGCATATCCCACCACGTGATCTACCTCGGCGAGCACCGCCGAGACTTCCGGAGTCGTCCAGCTGGCGGTCCCAGGCCCAAGACCGAGGACATAGAGCCGGGGTCCAGCGACATGATCAAGGTCGAATGTTGAGTGAAGCGCCGCCGATCGACCTGCCGAATCGAGGCGTCGGTCCCGCCCTGGCACAACGATCATCGAAAAGTACGGCACGGTGCCCTGGTCGACCTCACCCACCGACATGACCCGCTGCTCACCCGTGGTCGCCCGCTCTACGTAGAGTGCCTCGGCAAGCCGGCCGGACTGCCGCAGTGCCTCGCGTACGCCAGCGAAGGTCCGGCCCAGCTTCATGATCGCCGCCGCGTCGGTATCGGCGAGCCGGCGCGCGAGCTCAGACACCGGCAGCGTGCCCGGCAGCACCGTCAGGATGTCCTCATGCCGCGCAAGCGGCGTCCGCAGTGCAGTGGCAGCGGCGGTCAGCGAGGTGACTCCAGGCACGATCTCACTAGGGAAGCGGGGCGACAGCCGGTCGTGCAGGTACATGTATGAGCTGTAGAACAGCGGGTCTCCCTCTGCGAGCACCACGACAGTCCGTCCCACACCCAGGTGCTTGCTCAGCCGCTCGGCAGACTCGTCGTAGAAATCATCGACTGCGCCGTAGTAGCCCAGCGGATGGTCGGTCGGGCCGGTGGTGATTGGGTAAATCAGCAATTCCTCGATCACGTTCTGATCGATCAGCGAGTCGGCAATGGTTCGAGCGATCGATCGACCGGCCGTCCCTGAGTGGTACGCGATCACGTCCGCATTCTTGATCAGCTGTGCTGCCTTGAGAGTGATCAGCTCAGGATCGCCTGGTCCGACCCCGACACCATAGAGCCGGCCTGTCACGCGATCTCCGATTCACGAGCCAGTGCGTTGATCGCCGCAGCACACAGAGCAGATCCACCACGGCGCCCGTGCACGACCATCCAGGGAATGTCCCAAGCGTTCTGGACCAGAGCGATCTTGGACTCCGCGGAGCCGACGAAGCCGACGGGGATTCCTATGATCGCGGCGGGACGTGGCGCCCCATCGGCGATCAGTTCCAAGAGGTGGAACAGCGCAGTCGGGGCGTTGCCGATTCCCACCACGGCACCCGCCAGGTGGTCGCCCCATAGCGATACGGCGGCAGCCGATCGTGTGGTTCCCCAGCGCTCTGCCAGCTCATGCGCTCGCGGGTCATCGACCAGACATCGGACCTCGTTGCCGCTTGGGAGGCGCCGCCGAGTGATGCCGGCAGCCAGCATCTGGGTGTCGGTAAGGATCAGCGCTCCAGCCTCTAGCGCCGTCCGGGCCGCGGATACCAGCCGTGGATGGAATGCGAGATCGGTGACGAGATCGATATCACCGCACGCGTGGATCATGCGGACGGCCACCGGACGCATTGCCTCGGGCAGAGTCGCGAGATCAGCCTCGGATCGAATGGTCGCAAACGACTTCCGGTAGATCTCGACGGGCGCCGTCACGTAGTCGTAGCGGCGCGTCGGCGCCAATATCACCGAGCCCTCCCAACCAATGCCAGCAGATCGACCGCATCGGGTGCCACGAGATCACGATGATCACCAGTTGGTACTCCGCAGCGTCGCTCGCAGCCGCTGATGTGCGTCCGCGGCACTGGCGATCCGGACTTAGCCAGTGCCGTCGCGTACGCACGGGTACTGATCAACGAGCTGTTGCACGCGGGAGCGCCGACGCATGCCGAGATTGCCGACCAGGGCGACGCCGGATCGTCGACCATGCCTGCGGCAACTAGCTCGGGCAAGCTGCGGGCGGCTCCGGGCAGCACCAGGCCCCGCGATGGTGTGATCACAACCGGTCCAGGGGCGGAAGCCTCAACCGTTGCAGCTTGAGCGGGGGTCAAGAGCGCCAGCGGCACTTGGACGGACGCAGCGCCGGCGATTGCACCGAGAGGGGTACCAGTCGTCCCCGTCGGCAGGTTGATGGTGCGTACGCCTGGTACGGTCCTTGCCCAGTTCGCACGATCCCGGACTGGCCGTGTGTCGCCAGGTCCCTGTGCATCCGCCAGCCAACGGTGTGCAAGCCCCAGTAGCGCCTCGACGGCATCCACCGCCGCAACCAGCACTCCGCGCAATGAACTACCGATGAGCAGCCAGCCATGGTCATGATCAATGGCTCGGTAGCCAAGATCGAATTTGGTTTCGCTGAGATCGCCGCGCCCATCGTCGATGGCGAACAGGAAACGGCTCGGGAGACTGGCTAGCCGTGGGCGCGCGCAGAGTCCCGCGTCGAGGGCCGCCGCGAGCGGTCGGACGTCGGTCATACCTCCGCTGATGCCGGTCAGCGGCGACGCGACGATGTTCCGGACGCGCTCGTGGGTTACAGACGGCAGAAACCCAGCTTCCCGTACCGCACGAATGAGGCTGTGGGGCACGGGGTCGGCCACGCCGCGTAGCTGCACGCTGGCACGCGAGGTGAGTTGAAGGTCAGCGCTGCCGAACCGCTGAGCGATGCGGCTCAGCTGGCGAATCGCACTCCCGGTTGTCTGTCCGCCAGGCACCCGGATGCGCACCATCGCACCATCGGCCGCCAAGTGCGGCCGCAGTACGCCTGGGCATCGATCCGGGTCAGTCACGCCCGCCATCGTAAGTGACTTCAGGTCGGATGAACTTGACCAAGCCCCCACGATGCCATTCGTGAACATAGCCGAGCTGGGACTACTCCTCACTGCCTTAGTACTGCCCTTGATACTCGGCATGGTCGCGGCCCTAATGAAAAGCCTTGGTGGTGGGCGGCAATCGCGGCCATTGTGGTTGCGATGGTCGCAGCGGTCGCCCCCAGGCCCGAGCCGGGGAGGCACGACTGGTCGCGGGGGACATTCCGTTCCTGCTCATCGTCGCCGCAGTAGCAGCTGGGCTCGTCTGGCTGGGCTGGTTCTTGACGCGCCGTTTCGCGGGCGGAGCGAATCCGCTGCTGGTCGGGAGCCGAGGCCGAGCAAGACCACGTGAAGCCGCCAGGACGAACATGACCAGCCGGGGACGCTAAGGCCATGACCGGTTAGGCTCCGTGGGTGCCGCGCATCGCTCTGCTCTCCACCTCAGACACCGACCTGCTCTCCGCGCGGGGGAGCGGTGCCGACTACGTCTTGGCCAATCCAGCGAGATCAGCGCACGCCGAGCTAGCCGAGGTGCTGGAGGCCTGTGACCTGATCGTCGCGCGCGTACTCGGCTCGCCGCAGCTGTTGTGCAGTGGTTTCGACCGCTTTCGTGGCACCGGCAAACCGATGGTGGTGCTTGGCGGTGAGCAGACTCCTGACGCCGCCTTGATGGAGCTGTCGACCGTTTCGATGGGGGTTGCTGCCGATGCCCATGTCTACCTTGCCCACGGCGGGCCGGGAAATCTCAGGCAGCTGCACGCCTTTCTCAGCGACACCGTGCTGTTGACCGGTGTCGGCTTCGAGCCGCCGATAGAGCAGCCGGTCTGGGGCCTGCTGCCGCGGGACCTGCCGGTTAAAGCGTCCCGACCATCCATCGGCATCTTGTTCTACCGTGCCCAGCACGCCGCCGGAAACACCGCATACGTGGAGGCGCTCGCCGATGCTGTCGACGCTGCCGGCGGCGTTGGCGTACCGATCTTCGCCACCTCTTTGCGCGATGCTCCTGCGGACCTGCTCGAGTATCTCGCCAAGTGTGACGCGTTGATCACGACAGTGCTCGCGGCAGGAGGCACCAAACCAGCCGCGGCCTCAGCAGGCGGGGACGATGAAGCCTGGGACGTTCGTGCCCTGGCGGCTCTTGATGTCCCAATCCTGCAGGGCTTATGTCTGACCTGGGACAGGGCGTCGTGGGCCGCGTCGGAGGAGGGCATGAGCCCGCTCGACGTAGCGACCCAGGTGGCGGTTCCGGAGTTCGATGGCCGCATCATCACCGTGCCGTTCTCCTTCAAACAGACGGATGCGGATGGCCTGCCGAGCTACGTTGCTGATCATGAACGATGTCGTCGGGTCGCCGAGATTGCGGTCAGCTACGCCCGACTACGACACATCCCGCCCACTCAGCGGCGCATCGCGATCGTGCTCTCGGCCTACCCCACAAAGCATGCCCGGATCGGGAACGCCGTGGGGCTGGACACTCCGGTCTCAGTGATCAGGTTGCTACGGGCCATGCGTGAAGCGGGATACCACCTTGGCGCCCCGGGAGAGATCCCGGGGACTGGTCCGCTGGATCCGGTCGAGGGAGAAGATCAGGACACCACTGCGGGCAACGCACTGATCCACGCACTGATCGCGGCCGGCGGGCAAGATCCGGAGTGGCTCACAGCCGAGCAACTCTCCGGCCAGCCCGTCCGCATCTCGGCGCAGACCTACCGCCGCTGGCTCGCCGAGTTGCCTGTCGATCTAGTTGCGGCGGTCACTCAGGCGTGGGGAGAGGCACCGGGTGAGCTGTTCGTTGACCGCAGCAGGGACCCCGATGGTGAGATCGTGGCAGCAACGCTTCAGGCCGGCAATGTGGTGATCTTGGTGCAGCCGCCGCGTGGTTTCGGAGAGAATCCAATCGCGATCTACCACGATCCCGATCTTGCTCCGTCGCACCACTACTTGGCCGTGTATCGATGGCTGGAACGCGAGTTCGGTGCGCACGCGGTGATTCACGTAGGAAAGCACGGCAACCTGGAATGGCTGCCCGGCAAGAATCTGGGCCTATCCGCATCCTGCGGCAGCGATGCTGCGCTTGGCTCCCTGCCGTTGATCTATCCGTTCCTGGTCAACGACCCCGGGGAGGGCACCCAGGCCAAGCGTCGCGCACATGCCACGATTGTGGATCATCTTGTGCCGCCAGTGGCGCGTGCCGAGACGTACGGCGACATTGCCCGCCTAGAGCAACTGCTCGATGAGTACGCACAGGTCAACGCGATGGACCCGGCCAAGGCGCCGGCGCTACGTGGGGAGATCTGGACACTCATCCAAGCTGCGCAGCTGGATCACGATCTTGGTCTGAATGCACCGCCGGAAGACGAAGTCTTCGACGAGTTCGTCCTGCACGTCGACGGTTGGTTGTGCGAGATCAAGGATGCGCAGATTCGCGACGGGCTACATGTGCTGGGGCGGGCGCCGGAAGGTGATGAGCTGGTCAACCTGGTGCTGGCCGTGCTGCGCCCATCTCAGATCTTTGGTGGACAGGTGAATGGGGTAATGGGCCTGAGAACCGCACTTGGGCTTTCCGATGACGCCCCCACTGCGGAAGTGGATGCCCTGGAGGCTCGGGCGCGCCAGCTCGTCGTGGCACTCGCGGCCTCCGGCTGGTCCGTCGATGCCGTCCCGAGGATTGTGGACAGCATCCACGCTGCGCAGCACGAGGCCGTTGGTACGGCTCTGCGCTTCGCATGCCGGGAGGTGGTACCCCGGTTGGCCCACACTGGCGATGAGATAACCGCGATCTTGCACGCCCTGGACGGCGGGTATGTGCCGGCCGGGCCGTCCGGATCGCCGCTGCGCGGATTGATCAACGTGCTGCCGACAGGCCGCAACTTCTACTCCGTTGATCCCAAAGCGATCCCGTCCCGCATGGCGTTTCAGACGGGCCAGGCGATGGCCGAATCCCTGCTGCGGCGGCATCTGGATGAGGTGGGCGATTATCCGCAGTCCGTGGGTCTCTCAGTGTGGGGCACGTCGGCAATGCGAACCAGCGGTGACGACATTGCCGAAGTGTTGGCGCTGCTCGGCGTGATGCCTGTCTGGGACGACGCGTCTCGCCGTGTCATCGGGCTGGAGGCAATCGATCTCACCGAGCTGGGCCGGCCACGAATCGACGTAACGGTTCGCATCTCGGGCTTTTTTCGCGACGCATTCCCGCATGTGCTGGCGATGCTTGACGACGCCGTACGGCTGGTGGCAGACCTCGACGAGCCGGGCCACCTCAACTTCGTCAGGCAGCACACCCGAGATGATCTTGCTGCACACAGTGACCAGCGGCGGGCCACCACCAGGATCTTCGGTTCCAAGCCGGGCTCGTACGGGGCAGGAATGCTGCCGCTGATGGAAGCGGGTAACTGGCGCGATGATCATGATCTTGCTGAGGTGTATTCCGCGTGGGGCGGCTTCGCGTACGGTCGTGATCTTGATGGAATGCCGGCCCGGGAGGACATGGAGGCCAACTACCGCCGGATCGCTGTGGCGGCCAAGAATGTCGACACCCGGGAACATGACATTGCCGACTCGGATGACTATTTCCAGTACCACGGTGGGATGGTGGCGACCGTACGAGCGTTGACCGGCGCCGAACCGAAGGCGTACGTGGGTGACTCGACCACTCCGGACGCTGTCCGGACCCGCTCGCTGACAGAGGAGACGGCCCGAGTGTTCCGGGCGCGGGTGATCAACCCGCGGTGGATTTCCGCGATGCAGCGGCACGGCTACAAGGGTGCGTTTGAGCTGGCTGCGACGGTCGACTATCTCTTCGGCTTTGACGCGACCGCGGGCGTGGTGCCGGACTGGATGTATGCCCAACTGGCGGAGAACTACGTGGTTGACAAGGACAACCAGGACTTCATGAAACACGCCAACCCCTGGGCGTTGCGCGGCATTATCGAGAAGCTCAGTGAGGCTGTTGATCGCGGGCTGTGGGAGCAGCCTGATCCAAACTTGATCACTCAGCTGCGGCAGGTCTACCTCGATGTCGAGGGAGATCTCGAGGATGTCCTGAGCTGAGCTTGATCTCAAGTCGACCGAACGCCAGCGAGGATGGCGCCCGCGACCGCGTCCGGCTTGGTCTCGGGCAGCCAGTGGCCAGCCTCCAGTTCGACAACTTCGTACGGCCCAACGGCATAGTCAGCGGTCAGCTCGACGGCGCGTCTGGCCAAAGCGATGTCATGCCGCCCCCAGACATAACTGGTGGGCACCTTGATCTGTCCCAACGCTGGGCGCCTCGAGAACGGAATGCCGCGATACCAGTTCAGGGCACCGGTGAGTGCACCCGGCTCGGCCATCGCCGCGGTATAACGATCCACAAATTCCTGCGGAAGTCCGCTATCCCGCAGCGACCTCGCGAGCGTGCGCCGGACCATCAACTCTGGTAGCGCCGGCAGCTGGAAGAGCCCTATGTACCACG